>JBBRZY010000756.1:0-2759 GCA_038252885.1 Anaerolineales bacterium
GGGGCTGGCCGACGCGCCGGCCTACCTGTGCGTGCCGCTGCTGGCAAACGACGGGACGGTGGGGCTGCTGCATTTGCAGCAGACTACTGGCCTGCCAATGGATGACGCGCACCGGCGGTTGGCCCAGACGGTGGCCGACAGTGTGGCGCTGGCGCTGGCAAACCTAAACCTGCGCGAGACGCTGCGGCGGCAATCGATCCGCGACCCGCTGACCGGGTTGTTCAACCGACGGTATTTGGAAGAGACGCTGGACCGCGAGCTGCGGCGGGTGTCGCGCGCGCACATGCCGCTGGGCGTGATCATGCTGGATATCGATCACTTCAAGGTGTTCAACGACACATTTGGACATGAGGCCGGCGACGCGGTGCTGCGCGCGTTTGGGCAGTTCTTGCTGGCGCAAGTGCGCGGCGAGGACATTGCCTGCCGCTTTGGGGGCGAGGAATTTGTGCTGATCTTGCCGGAGGCCTCGCTCGAAGCGACCTACCAGCGGGCCGAGCAACTGCGGACGGGCGTGAAGCACCTGAATGTGACCGATCGCGGCCAGGCGCTGGGGGCGATCAACCTGTCGCTGGGCGTGGCGCTCTTTCCGCAGCACGGGGCCACGGGGGCGGCGCTGCTGCACGCGGCGGATACGGCGATGTATCAGGCCAAGCAGGCGGACCGCGACCGGGTGATGGTGGCGGCGTGAGGCGACGGCAAGCGGATGTGACCGCCGGCGAGCGAGTTTAGGCATTGGGGAACGGACAGCACCGCGGCCATGAAGAACAGCGCCAATTCCGCTGAGCGAGCGAAGAAACGGGCCCGGGCAAATGTCACAGTCGAGACGACCGAATTGAAAACAGACCGCGCCCCCACCGGCGCGGTCTGTTGGTTTTACCCCGGCAAACTGGCTAGCAACCCCAACTGGGGAAGGGATTGGGGCGGCGAGGTGTTACCGCTAATTTCGGCTAAGGCGTGTTTCTAGTTCGTAAGCGCCGAAAATGGCTGGGGGGCAAGTGCCCGGCCGCTGTTCCGTCAAACGGCGAGTGCGCATAGAATATTGGTGGTATCCGAAGCGACGCGAAGGATGGTGTTATGAATCTATTCGGGAAACGCAAGCCAAAAGCGCCGCAGCCCCCCGCCCCACCCCAGACCACCGCCGCTATGGCGGGGCTGCCACGGCAAGGCGACGCGCTGCCGGCGGCTTTGAAGGCCCACTCGCAGTTCGTCAAGCGGGTGAACTGCTCGCAATGCGGCGGGCCGAAGACGCTGCCCTCGGCCACGGCCTATTTGTATTGTGACTACTGCGGCGCGCTGATGGACTATGACTTCCGGATTGCCAACGCGGACACGAACGCGGGCGTGACCAACACGGTGTTCCACCGCATCATGGCGGGGGTGCAGGCGCCGCTGGCGATGTTCAAGGGGCGCGGCGACCGCGAGAGCTACCGCCAGTTGTACCGGCAAGTGTATGCGCAGTGGGCGCAGGAGTGCCCCCTGGCGATCTCGCCGCGCGCCAAGACCGACGCCGCCTTTCGCGAGCAGTTCATCAACTATCAGGTGGAATGCGCGGTGGCCAAGGAGTTCGACCCCCGGCAGGCGCCGATTGAGGCGCAGATGGCGGCAGCGGCGGCGGGGCTGCAGCGCGTACCCCAACCCGGCGGCGCCTGGCGGGTGACGCCGGCGAGCTTCTGGCCCTACGCCCAATTGTTTAAGCAGCAGATGGACATGACGTACGCGCTGTTGAAGGAGACGGGCGTGCTGGCGATGGACCCAGACCAGGCGCCGGCCGGGGTGCCATTGCAGATGGAGTACTCGCTGTTTTGCCAGGCGTGGCTGCCGCACCTGACGGCGGCAGAGGGCGACCAACTGTTGGCCTACTATGGGCTGGCGGCTGAGTACGATCAGGTGCAGGCGGTGCCGACGGTGCTGCACCGCTGCGGCGGGTGCGGCTCAGAGGTACACACGCTGATGGGGGCGCGGCAGGTGGTGTGCGACGCCTGCGGGCGCAAGCTCGACATCGGCGGCGGGGCAGTGCCATGCCGCAAGTGCGGGAACCAGCTCTCGTTTCCGGTCGGCGTCAGCCAGGTGAATTGCCCTTATTGCCAGACGCCAAACAAGCGGGTGTGAGGTGGGCGTGGCCAGGTCTACGACTGCTTAAAGTTGGTCAGCCAGGTCTCGTCCCACAGGCTGGGGAACGGGTTCTGGACGTAGGGGTGCGCGGCGATCTCGGCTTCGTTGAGCTCAAGCCCAAGGCCGGGCCGGTCGGACAGCTCGAAGGCGGCGTGGTGGAGCGGGTGCCAGCCGTTGACCAACTGCTCGCGCCAGGGCACATCGAACTCGCCGAAGGCCTCTTGGATCATGAAGTTGGGCGTGCTGGCGTCCACGTGCAGGGCGGCGGCCAGCGCCACCGGGCCGATGGAACAGTGCGGCGCGATGCGCAGGTCTTGCGCGGCGGCCATGGCGGCGATCTTCTTGCTGGCAAGGATGCCGCCGCAGTGGGCGACGTCCATCTGCACCACGTCGCAGGCGCGCAGGGCGATCAGGCGATAGAAGTCGGATTGGGTGTAGAGGCGCTCGCCGGCCGAGAGTGTGAGGCGGGTGCTGCGCTTGACCTCGGCCAGCAGGTCGAGGCTCTCGGGCGCGACCGGCTCTTCGCACCAGACGGGCTTGATCGGCTCCAGCCGCGCCAGCATCGCCGTCGCGGCGCCGGCCGAGAGGCGGCCATGAAACTCGATCATCAGACCGACTTGCGGCCCGACGGCGGCGCGCACGGCCGA
>JBBRZY010000757.1:0-2757 GCA_038252885.1 Anaerolineales bacterium
GGCGCTGCTGATCGAGGACCAATCCCAATCCACGTTTCAAAATGCGTACTACACCCAAGCCCTTAGCGCCGAGCACGGCTTCCACACACTCGTGCTCGTCACCTCGGCCTACCACAGCCGGCGGGCCGCCCGCATCTTTCGGGAGGTCTTTGGGCCGGACACCGCGATCTGGGTGCAGGCCGCGCCGCCGATCCCGTGCCGCGTATGCTGGTGGTTCCAGCCAGACCAGGCCGGCGTGGTCGTCTACGAATACTACAATTGGGCGCGCTACTGGCTCGGCCTGCGCCTGCCGGCTGAAGCGCCGCCCGCCCTGCCCTAGCGCCACACCAGCACATACCGCCCACGCGTGCGATCGGAGGTGGCGGTGTAGATGTAGGTGACGCCGTCAATCACCAACAGGTCGGCGTGGCCCAGGCCCACGTTGCCGGGCACGTCGCCCAAGATCGGGTTGCCGCCGAATTTATCCCACGGGCCGTCGAGCACCGGGCCACGGCTGCGGGCCAGGCCCAGATTGAACTGCGTGTCGCCGCCGGCATTGGGGCTGGGGCCGCGCACGCCCTCGTAGGTCATGTAGTAGTGGTCGCCCACGCGCAGCACATCGGCCGACGAGATGGTGCGGAAGTCAAAGTAGGGGTTGGCCGCCGCGCCCTGCACCTCCGGCGGGCCGTAGGTGTCTGAGCCGGTGAAAAGCGGGTTGGCGCTGCACGGCACGAGCCCCGGCGCGCCGCCCGACACTGGGCCGGTGTAGCAGCCCATGTGGCTCGGGTTCTTGCCCAGCCCCACGAATACATACATCTGCTGGCCGTCGATATACAGCCCCGGCGGCGCGCCGGAGAGGCAGTCATACTCGCTGACCGGCAGCACGAACGGATGGACGCCCACGCGGTAATAGCCCTGGCAGGGCGCGTAGCCGCTCGTGGTGGTGTCGAACCACACGCCCGTCCCCGGCACCCGGCGCGAGCGGGTCCAGTTGAGGCCGTCGGCCGAGCGGCGCAGGTAGATTTGGGCGCGCCACTCGTAGACCATCACCCAGGTGCCGTCGGCGGCGCGGGCCACGCGCGGGTACTGCTGCTGGTCAATGTCATCCAGCACCGCGCCGCAGGGGGCGGTGCGGCAGGCGATCAGGCAGTTGGGCGCGAACAGGTGAAAGCTCAGCCCGCGGTCACTGCTCTGCCAGAGCGTCACGCAGCCGGGAAACGGCACATACGCCCCCCACTGGTCGCGGATGCCGCGCGAGGCGGTGCTGGCGTGCAGGTAAGACCACAACTGCCCGTCCGGGCCGAGCAGGGTGTCCGACTCGCCGAGGGGCAGGCCAACGTCGGTGATCTCCAACTGCCAGGTGGCGCGGCCGTCCCAGAAGTCGTCGAGCGTGGGCGGCTGGCGCGCATCGGGCGGCAGCGGCGTGGCGGTCAGCCAAGTGGCCGGCGGCACGGTCACCCACAGCGGCGTGGGCGTGATGGTCGGCGTGGGGGTGTTGGTCGGCAGCGGCGTCGGTGTGTCGGTGGCGGTGGGCGTCTCAGTCGGCGTGTCGGTCGGCGTCGATGACGGGGTCAGGCTGGCGGTCGGGCTGGGCGTCAGCGTGACCGTGGGCGTGTCGCTGGCGATGGGCGTGATACTCGGCGTGTAGCTGGCGGTGAGGGTGGGCGCGCCCAGCAGCGCCACCACGGCCGGCACCGGGTTCAGCCGGTCGGCGCCGACCAGCAAGGCGAACACGGCGAAGGCGGCGCAGCCCCCGGCCGTCAGCAGAGCCAGCAGCGTGATTTGCACAGACGTCAGGCGGCGCATGGTGATGTTGAGGGAGGGTTATACTACACTTCGGCCCGAGCCAGGATGCCGGGCGCACACGCACTAGCCGAGGGTTGAGCATGCCGTATCAGACAGCAGACCGGGTCAGTACCTTTGGCACCAGCATCTTCGCCGAGATGTCGCGGCTGGCGGTGGAGCACCAGGCCATCAACTTGGGCCAGGGCTTCCCCGACTTCGACGGGCCAGAGGTGGTCAAAGAGGCGGCCATCGCCGCCATCCGCGCGGGCGAGAACCAATACGCCGTCAGTTGGGGCCAGCCGGCGCTGCGGCGCGCGGTGGCGGCCCACAGCCTGCGCTTTCACGGGCAGACCGTGGACCCCGACACCGAAGTCACCATCACCAGCGGCGCGACCGAGGCCACGTTCTCGGCCGTGCAGGGGTTGGTCAACCCCGGCGACGAGGTCATCATCTTCGAGCCGTTCTACGACAGCTATGTGCCCGATGTGCTGATGGCGGGCGGCGTGCCGCGCTACGTGCCGCTGCACGCGCCGACGTCCGAGCGGCCGGAGTGGCATTTCGACCCGGCCGAGTTGGCCGCCGCCTTCAGCGACCACACGCGGCTGCTGATCCTCAACTCGCCGCACAACCCCACCGGCAAGGTCTTCTCGGCCGCCGAGCTGGCGCAGATTGCGGCGCTGTGCGTGGAATGGGATGTGCTGGCGCTGTGCGACGAGGTGTACGAGCACCTGACGTATGCCGGCGTCAAGCAAACGCGGCTCTCGGCTCAGCCGGGGATGGCCGCGCGCACCATCTCGATCAGCAGCACCGGCAAGACCTTTGGCTTCACCGGCTGGAAAATTGGTTGGGCCATCGCCCCGCCCGACCTGACCAAGGCCGTGCGGGCCGCGCACCAGTTCGTCACCTTCGCCACCAGCACGCCGATGCAGACGGCCGCCGCCGCCGCGCTGGCGCTGGACGACGAGTATTACCAGGCGCTAGCGGCCGACTACC
>JBBRZY010000758.1:0-2756 GCA_038252885.1 Anaerolineales bacterium
AGGAAGGGGTGGCCCGGGGCGCCTGGAGCGACAGCAGGGTACCCAGAAAAACCAGGCCGGCGAGGACGACGAAGAGAGTTTTACGCATTCCCGACTCCTTTAACCGGTGGGTCAGACCCGCCCGCTGACCCGTGTAATTGGCAAGTATACCCTCTGCCGGTGGTCCGGTACGCCCGAGACGCGGCCATTATAGTATCGCTAGACGAAAACCGAGGCTGATTGGTTCCACGAAGACGCGGAGGGCCGGAAACCGTCAGGCGCTCGGGCGGTTGAAACGCCAAGCCCAGACGGCTGGCAGCGGGGCGGCGAGGCCGACTGCAAAGCTGACGAGCATCAGCAAGCCGCCGAGGGCGATGATGGGCGGCAGGAGCGCGCCGAGCGCGGTCAGGGCGGCGGCGAGGAGGAACAGCACAATGGCGATGGCCGCGATGACGGCGGACCACTGCCAGCCCAGGCGCTGGGAGGCGCGGCGCGTGCCGGCGATCTGGCCGGTGTGGGCGTTAAGGTGAACGGCGTGCCACGCGCCGGCCTCGTCTTGGTAGGTGGTGGCGTAGACGGGCAGCAGCAGTTGGGTCCAGTGTTGGCGCTGGTAGTGAACGGCCAACTTCAGCTGCTCTAACTTCTGTGCGCCGGCGGCGGCTTGCAGGTCAGCGGCCACCTGCTCATCGAGGCGGGCGCGGGCAAAGGGCCAGGCGGCCTCGGGCGTGAGGCTGGGCAACCGCACGGCGGCGGACCCGAGCGAGCCCGGCGCATAGGGCTGAGCAGCTTCGAGTGGATACTGACCCAGGCGCTGCACCAGGCGGGCATGGTCTTCGAGCGCGGGCGCGGCGACGTTGGCGTAGGCGCGCTGCACCCGGCCGGCGCGCGGCTCCCAGCGCAGGCGCGTTTCTTTCACGTGCCGCGTCACCCACTGGCCCGCTTGAAAATTCTCGTTGGTGCTGGCGACTTCATAAGCGTAGCCAGCCTGCGTCGACCACGCACCTGCGACCTCGGCATCCACCAGCCACATGGGCACATACATCGGCGTCAGGCGCTGTTGGAGCAGCGGGCCGTTCAACTCGGCGGGGCGCAGCCAGACGGCACGCGCCCAGGTTTCGAGCGCCGCGCCGGCCTGTGCCGGGGTGACCCGAAACGGCAACGCCAACTCGGGCGGTTCGGGCCGCACGGGCGCGGGCTGGGCCACGAGCAGCGCGCCAGAGCAGGCCGGGCAGCGCTGGCCGAGACGGGCAGCCGGGACGAGATGGACGAGGCCACAGTGCGCGCAGGCGGCCGGCTGCAGCGGCGCATACCACAGGGCGGGCTCGGCAGCCGTCATGCGCGCTCCGCTTGCATGGCCTGCGAGACGAGGTAGGCCGAGATCATCAGCCCGGCCAGGAACAGGCTGCCGCCCAGGCCGAGCAAGATCATACCGAAGCCGGCGGCGAGCAGCAGCGGCAGACCGAGCAGCGACAGCAGCGTGCCGGGGGCCAGCAGCGCGGCAACGGCCAGCCAAACTTTGAGCCAGGCCACGGGCTTTTGGCCGACGACCGCGCCGGTCTGACCGTTGATCATCAACTGGTAAAGCTGGCCGCCGAAACGATAGGGGGCAACATAGACCGGCGCAAGGATGTAGCGCCAGACCTCGTCGTCGAAGTCGGCGGCGACAGAGAGGTTGCGCACGTGGGCCGACTTGATCTGGCCCTGGCAGGCCTGGCGGGCGGCTTCGCGCATGTGGGCGCGGGCGTTTTCCCAAGCGGCGGCCAGCGGCCGGTCGTAGGCCTGCGCCTGCCAGCCGGCCAAGAAGGCGGGGTCGTAGGCGGTGAGGCCGTTGAGATCAAAGGTGGAGACGCGCGCCAGCAGATTGGCGCTGACCTTGGTGGTGCCGGGCTCCAGGTGGTCGGCGATGGGCACGGCCACGCGGCCGTCTTCCCAACGCCACTTGATCTCGGTAACGGTGCGCCAAGAGTTTGAGTCGCTGTCGTAGACCCGGCGGCTGTGTTCGTAGCCGACCTCGGCCCGCCAGTCGGCGACGACGCGCGCGCCAAAGGTCCAGAAGGGGAGGTAGAGGCCCTTGAATTGGGCCGAGCCGGCGGCGGCCGCCAGACCGGTCGGGTGCATCCAGCCACGCCCGAGCCAGTCATGGGCCAGGCGCGGGCAGACGTCGAGCTCGATCTTGAACGGGATGAGGAAGCGCGGGCGCAGGCCGTCTGGCGTGGCGGCGCGAGCGACGACGCGGGTGCTGCCGCAGAAAGCACAGGTGGTGCTCAAATCGTTGGGCGCAAGCGAGAGGTCGGCCCCGCAGGCATCGCAGTGCAGCTCGCGGCGCTCACGCCCCCAGCCGTGCGCCTCGCGGTCGAGCATCTCCACGGTGAACTCGGCCACCTGGGCGGCGCGGCCAACGACTTGAGCTTGGAAAAACTGCTGTGTGCCGCAACTGCCGCAGGTGACGCTGGCCGCACCCGGATCGAACGCGGTGCTGGCGCCACAGCGCGGGCAGGTAAAAATCTCCGCGTCGGGGCCAGTCTCGACGACGGGCGCGGGCGCAAAGACGCTGACGCCCGCCAGCTTTGACTCGACGGCGATGAAGCCGGCTGGCGGCTGCCAGGTGGCGAGGGCGGTGGTGGGCGAGGAGGGGGTCATTGACTGTAACTACGCAGTGGCGGGGCTCGGGTTGCTGGCGGCGGGCAGCGGTTGGTTCCAGGCGGCGGGCCAGACCACTGCGCCGCCGGCTGCGACGCGGGCGCGAATATCGGCCTGGGCGGCCGGCGACTGCCACC
>JBBRZY010000759.1:0-2754 GCA_038252885.1 Anaerolineales bacterium
CGTACTCGGTGATGGTCACTTCGGTGAAACCGCGCACATCTTTGAACTCCACCACGGTGCGCGTCTCCAGCGGGAAGTCGGCCGGCAAGCCCGCCTGCGTCGGATCGATCTTGTTGCCGGCGGCGTCGGCCATGCTCTGGGTGTACTCGAGGCGCTTGAGCGGCACGATCTTGGTATAGGTGCCCACAGTGTAGCTGTCTTGCCCGCCCTGCCAGTCGGGCGCGCGCATGCAGAACAGGAACCGGCCGCCCTCGCGCAGATCAAGCTCGGCCGACGGCGCGGTGTAGTCACTCGGCCCCCACCAGCGCTTGACGTGCTCCGGGTTGGTCCAGGCCTGCCACACCAATTCCAGCGGCGCATCGAGCAGGCGCTTCACCACCAGGTCGCGGGTCAGGGGCGGGGCACTTGTATCAGTCATGGGATCTCCTTTATTCCAATCAACGCTACGAATAAGTAGGCGGCGGGCCGCCTAGTCGGGCTGCGTCTTCTGCGCCGCTTTGAGCGTTTGCAGATAGTCGTCCAGGTTGTCGAGGCGCGTGTTCCAGAGGCGCCGGAAGGTCTCCAGCCAGCCGTCGAGCTCCTCGAACGGCTGCGGCTCCAACTGATAGATGCGGCGCTGGGCGCTGGGCCGCGCCTTCACCAGGCCCGCGTCGGTCAGCACGCGCAGATGCTTAGAGACCAGCGGCTGGCGCAGCGCCAGCGTCTCCACGATCTCGTTCACCGAGCGCGGGCCGGTGCGCAGCAATTCCACAATGTGCAGCCGGTTCGGTTCCGCCAGGGCATTCAGTGTCGTCAGCATGGCATTATATTACTACAGGAGTATATAACTGTCAAGGGATATAACGTAGCAATTTTGGAATGGGGCAAAAGGGGGACTCGGGGGATGCTGCGCGAGGGGACTCGGGGGACTCAAAACAGTACGCGCTTGCGCTCGCCCCGCCTCGGCGGCATACTAGGCCGCAGTCAGGCAAGCAAGCGCGGGGAGCAGCAGCATGGCAGCCGATCCCAACTTAGATGCCGGTATCGCCGCCGTTCAGGCGGGCGACCTCGTCCGAGCACAGCAACTGCTGGCGCTGGTCGTGCGCGCCACGCCCACCTCGGTCGACGGCTGGTGGTGGCTGGCCCAGGCCATGACCCTGCCCGAGCGGCGCAAGTTTTGCCTCGAGCGCGTGTTGGCCCTCAACCCGCGCCACGCCGGCGCGCTGCAAATGCTCATGCCGTCTGCACCCGCCCCCACCCTCGTCATCACGCCCAAGCCCAACCCGCCCGTCGACGACGCGCTGCCCGCGCCCCCACGGGCCCACCTCGTCATCACGCCCAACCCACCCGCGCCCCCGCCGGTGGCAGCGCCCCCAGTCGCGCCCCTTGCCGCCGCCGGGCCGCCCAGCGCTGAGGCCACCGAGGCCGCCCAGCAGCCCGCACTCACCGCGATCAGCAATCAAAAATCCACCCGCCTGAGCGTCGCCCAACTTGTCACGCTGGGCGGCCTGGGGCTGGGGCTGTGCCTCTTGCTGGGCGCGCTGGCCTTCGCCGCTGCCCCCAACCTGCGGGCCGTGTTCGCGCCGCTGCCGACCGTCAACCCGGCCTTGCAGGGCCCGTCGGCCACGGCCATCATCTTCCCCACCCTGCCGCCGGAGTGGACCGCCACGCCCACGCGCGACCCGCAGGCGGCCACGGCCACCCCGCGCCCGAGCGCCACGCCGCGCGCCACCCCCACCCCCGCCCTCCGCAACCTCGCCGACCAGATCGCTTCGGTGCAGGCCAACCTCGATGCCGCCCTTGAGCACATGCTCAACCGCGAGTATGCCGAGGCCCTGGTGGATTGGAACGCCGTGCTGGCCGTCGCGCCCGACTACGCCTACGCCCACGATCAGCGCGGCGAGGCCTACAGCTACTGGGCCGACGAGCGCGCCACCTACGCCGAGAACGTCAGCGCCGCGCTGGCCGACTACGACGCCGCCCTCGCCCTCGACCCGAACGTGGGCGAGTACTTCCTGCACCGCTACTACATCTTCGATTGGCTGGCCGAGAACGCCTACGAGAACATCGACCGCGACTTCTACAACCGGCTGGCGCTTGACAGCGCCCGCCAGGCGAATGTGCTGGGCAACAGCGACGAGCTCAGCGCGCGCTACCCTGGCCTGGCGCTGGCCGCGTTGGGCGAGTGCGCCGCCGCCCAGGCCGAATTCCAGGCGCTGCTCGCCGCCGGGCCAGACGAAACCGGCGGCCTCAACCGCGGGCTGGCACTCAGCGACGCCTGCGCCCGCAACTACGCCGCCGCCCTCACGCACATCACCGCCGCGCTGGCGGTCACCAACGACGAAGACTGGCAGTTAGATCGAGCCGCCATCCTGTACCAGTTGGGCCGGTACAACGAAGCCAAGAGCGCCGTCGACGCGCTGATCGCCGCCAACCCGCAGTCGTGCGACTGCCGCCTGTACTTGCGGGCCGTCATCCGCTATGCGCTCGGCGACGCCACGGGCGCGCAGGCCGACCTGGACCAGGCCCAGACCACCGGGCGCGCCAGCGAGGGCCTGCGCGAGTATCTGTTGGCCCGCCTGGCGCAGGCGGCGGGCGACCAACCCGGCGCCATCAGCTACTACCAGGACTCGGAGTCGACCCTTAAGATCATCTACACCCAACTGCGGCTGGAGATTGTAGACCGGCTGACGACGCTGGGCGCGGCCCCGCTCGACCTGAGCGGCATCGTGCTGCCCACCGCCACCCCAATAGTGGTCAACCCCGTGCCACAGC
>JBBRZY010000760.1:0-2754 GCA_038252885.1 Anaerolineales bacterium
ACCGGCTTCTTCTTCTCGACCTTCTATACCGAGTCGACGTTCTTGTTCTTCTCGGTGGCGGCGCTGTTCGCCGCGCAGCGCCGCGCCTGGGGCTGGGCCTGCCTGGCCGGCGCGCTGCTGACGCTCTCTCGCCCGCTGGGGATTGTGATTACGCTGCCGCTGGCCTGGCAGTATGCCGAGTCGATCGGGTGGAATTTTCGGAAGCTGCGCTGGGACGCGGCCTGGTTCGCGCTGCCGCCGCTGTGCCTGCTGGGCTACTTTCTGTGGCAGTACCAACTGACGGGCAACTTCTTCGCGCCGCTGTACATCCAGCAGGCCTGGGGGCGCGTCTTTAGCTGGCCGTGGGAGGCGCTGCTGCACCCGACCGGGCTGGTGAGCGTGATCACGCCGCAGGAGCAGGGGCTGGCGCTGGTGTTTGTGGCCGGGGCGCTGCTGGCGCTGCGGCGGCTGCCGTCGCTCAGCCTGGGGCTATATGCGCTGGTGCTGATCGCGCCGCCGCTGTTCACCGGGCAGTTGACTTCCACCGCGCGCTACTACCTGGCGGTGGTGCCGGTGTTTGTGGTGGCGGCGCAATTGGGCAAACACCCGCTGCTCGATCGGGCCATCACGCTGCTCGCGCCCATGATGCAGGCGCTGCTATTTTTGATGTGGTGCCGGTTCTACTGGGTGGCCTGAGCGCGGGCGTCAGGCGGCGGGCAACGTGTCGAGGTACTTGAGCCCGGTGCCGGTGTTGAAGAGCACCACGCGCTCGTCCGGCCGCACCCAGCCCTGCGCGGCCAGCCGCCGCAGCGCGGCCACGGTGGCGGCTCCCTCCGGCGCCACGAACAGCCCCTCCAACTGCGCCAACTCGCGCTGCGCCTCTAAAATCTCGGCCTCGCTGACGGCCACGGCCGTGCCGCCGCTGGCCCGCAAGGCGCGCAGGATCAGGCGGTCGGCGAACGGGCCAGGCACGCGCAAGCCGGCGGCCAGCGTCTGCGCGCCCTCGAAGAACGCGGCCCGCTCGGCGCCCGCCTCCCAGGCGCGCACGATCGGGGCGCAGCCGGCGGCCTGCACCGACACCATGCGCGGCCGGGCGGTGCTCGCCAGCCAGCCCAGCGCCTCTAGCTCGTCGAACGCCTGCCACATGCCCACCAGCCCCGTGCCGCCGCCGGTGGGGTAAACGATCACCTCGGGCAGGGTCCAGCCGAAGGCCTCGGCCAGCTCGTAGCCCATGATCTTCTTGCCCTCCACGCGGTAGGGTTCCTTAAAGGTCGAGACATCAAACCAGCCGTGCTCGGCGGCGGCGCGGGCCGCCAGGCGGCCGGCATCGCTGATCAGCCCGTCCACCAACTGCACGTCGGCCCCCAACATGCGCGCCTCGATGACGTTGGCGGCGGGCGCATCGGCGGGCATGAACACGTGCGCGGGCAGGCCAGCGCGGGCGGCGTAGGCGGCCAGCGCGCCCCCGGCATTGCCGGCCGTGGGGGCCACCAGCGCGGTCACGCCCAACTCGCGGGCGCGCGCGACGGCGGCCGCCATGCCGCGCGCTTTGAAGGTGCCGGTGGGGTTGAAGCTCTCGTCTTTGACAAACACCTGCGTCAGCCCAAGGGCCGCACCCAGGCGGGGGGTCAACAACAACGGCGTGTCGCCCTCGCCCAGCGTCAGTTGGTTGGCCGGATCGCGCACGGGCAGCAGCGGGTGCCAGCGCCACATGCCGCGCGGGCCGGCGCTGAGGGCGTCGCGGGTGACCTCGGCCTTAACCCGCGCCAGGTCGTACTGGGCCAGCAGCGGCGAGGCGCAGTCGTGGCAGTAGGTCTGCACGACCTCGGCGGCGTAGGTCTGGCCGCACTCAGGACAATAGAGATGGAGGAGGTAGGACATGGGGAGAGTATAACGCGGGTGGGGATTTCTGATTTTTGATTTTTGATTTTTGATTTACGGAGGCGAGGCGTCGAGGCCGAGGACGGCGATGACGCGTGAAACTTGCGAGTCGACTTGCATGGTGCGCAGCGGCTGCCAGGCCAGGTCGCGCAGCATACGGTCGGCGGCGGGCAGGTGCGTTTCTTCCGGGTCGTAGCCCAGGTGCGGCGTCTGCGCGGCGTCGACGGCGACCAGGAAGCACAGACAGAGGCCGGCGGGGTAAGGCTCGGCGAAGAGGTAGCGTTGCACGCTGCCCTCCAGGTGTGTCTCTTCGCGCACCTCGCGCAGCACGGCTTGCTCGTTGGTCTCGCCCAGCTCGACGCCGCCGCCCGGCAGGGTCCAGTAGGCGCGGCCATCGTGCTGGTGGCGGACCATCAGAATTTCATTGTTCCGCAGAATGGCGGCGCAGACGCGCGGGCGAGTCACGCGGGCAGTATAGCGCGGTGAAGATTTTCTTATCACTGTCATCCCTACCAGCCGGGCGGAAAATGTTTTAAGGTGGGCGGCGAGCTTGAAACCAGGCCCGCCATTGCCTTGCCCGGCGCTAAACCAAAGCGCCTCAGCTGCCGCTGGCACTTGTCATAATATGACTACCGCCCCCTTGCGAACAGTGCCATTGGGGTTTAGAGTTGGCCCTCAGAAGTATTCATTGGATTAATGGTCTATAGGAGAGCGGGTATGCGCCAGTTGTTGGCACGCACACTGATATTAACGGTCATGCTGGTCAGCGCGGCTTGCGGCGCGCAGCCCACGGCCACCCCCACGCTGACATCCGCACCGGCCGCCACGTTGACGCCCGCGCCGGCGGCCGCTACCGCCACCCTCGCGCCGACCACCGCGCCCACCGACGGCCCC
>JBBRZY010000761.1:0-2749 GCA_038252885.1 Anaerolineales bacterium
CACCGCGCCAATTGCGCCGTCCACGTGGAACCACAGGTCTTCCCGCTGGCAAATGTCGGCCAGGGCGTTCAGATCGTCAATCGCGCCGGTGTTCACCGTGCCGGCGCTGCCGATGACGGCGATCGGCCGGCAGCCCGCCGCGCGGTCGGCGGCCAGCGCGGCTTCGAGCGCCGGCAGGTTGAGCGTGAAGTCGGCGTTGACGGGCAGCTTGCGCAGGCTCTGACTGCCCAGGCCCAGCAGCTCGACCGCCTTCTGGTTGCAGCTATGCACCTCGGTGGAGGCGTAGACCGTCAATTGTTGGGCAGATCCGGCCAGCCCTTGGGCGCGCACATCGAAGCCGGCCTTGACGTTGCGCGCCACCGCCAGCCCCACAAAGTTCGCCATCGAGCCGCCGCTGACCAGCAGGCCGCTGGCGTCGGCCGGGAAGCCCAGCAGAGCCTTCATCCAATTGACCACCTGCGCCTCAACCAGGTTGGCGACGTGGTTGCCGCCGCCCACGTTGGGGTTCATGATGGCGGCCATGAAGTCGGCCAGCGCGCCCAAGACTGTGCCGTTGCCCATATACCAGGCCCAGAAGCGCGGGTGGATGTTGCCCATCGGGTAGGGCAAGATGGTCTGCTGAAACTCGGCGTAGACAGCTTCGGCGCCGGCCGGCTGGGTGGGCGCGGCCTCGGCAAAGTGGGCGGCCACGTCGGCCGGCACCGGCTGCCAGACCGGGCGTTCGCGCACCGTTTCGAGATAGGTCAGGGCATCATCCACCATGCGGTGGGCCAGGGCGCGCATCTCGGCCCAGTCGGCGGGGTCCAGCGTTTCGTAGGTCGGCTCAGTGGTCATACGATCTCCTTTGGTCAGGGAGCGGCGGCGGTCAGGCGAGCGCGGGCGGCAGGTTGAAGAGCGGCAGCAGGGTCGGGTCGCGGAAGGTGGTGATGTCGGCGATCTCGTCGCCGGCGAAGGTGACGACTTGCACGCCGTAGCCGTCGTACGCGCCGGTGGCGTCGTTGCGACGGTAGAGGCCGAAGCCCGGCTCGCCATTGGCGCGGGTGGGCGTCAGCCGCCAGCGGCCGGCGGCCGGCCCGGCAAAGATGGTCTTGCCCACCAGGCCGGCAATGGTCGCGCGCCCCACATACCAACTGGGGATGGGCGGCATGCTGAAGGCGCAGTCATCCTTAAGGAGCGCCACCAGCCCGGCCACATCGGCGGTCTCCCAGGCGCGCACATAGCGGTCGAGGCGGTGGCGCAGCGCGGGGTCGGGCGGCGGCGGGGCCGGGTGGCGACGGCTCTCGGGATAGTGCGCGGTCAGCGTGGCGCGGGCCCGGTGCAGCGCGCTCTTGACCGACGGCACCGTCTGCCCGAGGGCCTCGGCCACGTCGGCGGCGGGCCAGTCGAGCACATCGGCCAGCAGCAGCACGGCCCGCTGGCGCGGCGGCAGCAGGTGCAGCGAGGTCAGGAACGCCAGCCGCACGCTCTCTTTGAGGGCGTATTTGGCTTCGGGCTGGTCGACCTCCGGGCCGGGCAGGTCGAACGGGTATGGCTCCAGCCAGATCGGCTCGTTGATGGAGGGCGGGATGGGCTGATCGAGGCCGGCGGCGGCGGCGCGGCTGATGGGCAGGCCGCGGCGGGGCTTTTGGCGCAGGGCGTCGATGCACAGATTGGTGGCGATGCGGTAGAGCCAGGCCCGCACCGGCGCGCGGCCGGCGTAGGTGGCGCGCCGGTCCCAGGCGCGGCTGAATGTCTCTTGCACCAGGTCGTCGGCTTCGTGCACCGAGCCGAGCATCCGGTAACAGTGCGCCCGCAGTTCACGCTGGTGGGCGGCCACCAACGCGTCAAAATCGGCCGAGTTCAGGCCCGCCAGGCCGGCGGGAATGGGTGTAGTATCAGCCATAGGTGCTCCACGTGTGATTGTAGCAGACGCCCAGACAGTGCTACAACTTACTCGGACCGCACCCTTTGCGTTCAGTTTTTCGTCATACTAGCAGCGAGGGTGGCACACCGGGCAGGTTGATCTAGTGGAAGATGAAAGGGAACAACATGGCGAAGGCAACGAAGGCCAAAGGCACCAAAGAAGACCCGTGGCAATTGAAGACGCCCACCGGCACATCGGAGTACAGCATGTACCGGGACGAGGCGGCCGACCCGCCGCGCATCGTGTGCCAGGTGGGCACGACCACGCTGCACTATGACGCGCGGGCGATTGACGAGCTGCACGCCATGCTCAAAAAGCACGGCGATTGGATGCCGCTGGGCAGCGCCGACGAGCAGAAGCCGGCGGCCGAAGGCACGGTGGAAGCCTGGGGCCGGTCGGACCAGAACCCGCGCAAGGGCTGGTACGGGCTGAAGAAGGGGCTGCGCGGGCGCTTTGGCATGTACATGCCGCCGCTGCTCGAGGCGCTGGGCCTGGCCGAGGTGGAGCACAACCCCAAGAACAACCGGATGCGGGCGCTGTAGGCCACGCCATGTCTAACCAAGCACCCCTGACAGGCAAAGCGCACAAGCAGCAGAGCGCCATGCGGCTGGATTACTCGGCCGGTATCACGGTCAACGCGCCGGTGGCGCGGGTGTGGGCGCTGATGACCGACGCCGCCGGCTTCGTGCGCTGGAACTCGACGGTCAAGAGTATCGAAGGCACGATTGCGGCGGGCGCATGGCTCGAAGGCATGGCAGACGCAGGTTACATCCCCGACGCAGTGGATTATGATGTGCTGCACACCCTATTCGAGTCGGGTGATGCCGCCATGATTATGACGGGTCC
>JBBRZY010000762.1:0-2748 GCA_038252885.1 Anaerolineales bacterium
GCGTCTGGCTCGCCCCACAGCCGCATCATCAGCCCGACCACGTCGTAACCCTGCGTCTTCAACAGGGCCGCCGCCACCGAGCTATCCACGCCGCCCGACATAGCGACGACTACCCGTGGTAAATTGCTAGACATCAAAACCAATCTCTCGTCACAGCGCCACAGCCACTTCAGCCGCGCGCAGCTTCTCAACCAAACCCGGCAGCACCGCCAGCAGCCGCTCAATCTCCGCCTCGGTCGTCGCGCGGCCCAGTGTCACCCGCAGCGAGCCCAGCGCCCATTCGCGCGCCAGCCCCAACGCCAGTAGCGCCTCCGACGGCTCTGGGTCGCCAGTCTTGCACGCCGAGCCAGAAGAGGCCGCAATCCCGGCCAGGTCCAGGTGCATGAGCAGCTCGTTGCCGTCGACGCGCTCGAACACAAACGAGGCGTGATTGGGCAGTCGCTGGGTTGGGTGGCCCGTGAGCGCGCTGTGCGGAATGGCGCTCAGCACGCCGGCGCTGACCCGGTCGCGCAGCGCCGTCATGCGCGCATTGTGCCCAGCCCGTTCCGTCGCCGTCAGTCGTAGCGCCTCGGCCATCCCAACCACGCCCGGCACATTGTGCGTGCCCGCCCGCCGCGCCTCTTCGTGGTCGCCGCCGGTCTGCGTGGGCAGCAGCGGCCGCCCGGCGCGGGCGTATAGCACGCCCACACCCTTCGGCCCGTACAACTTGTGCGCGCCAAGTGCCAGCGTATCCACCCCCAGCGCCTGCACATCCAGGTCAAGCTGGCTGGCGGCCTGCACCGCGTCGGTGTGCAAGCGCACGCCCCGCGCCCGGCACACCGCCGCGATCTCCGCGATGGGTTGGATCGTGCCGATCTCGTTGCAGGCATACACCACTGACACCACTGCCGTCTCGGGCCGCAACGCCGCCGCCACCGCTTCCGGCGACACACGGCCATTAAAATCCACCGGCAGCACCGTCAACTCAAAGCCGAAGTGGTCGCGTAGTTGCCGCATGGTCGCCAACACGGCCGAGTGCTCGACCGGTGTGGTGATCAGGTGGTTCGCGCCGCGCCGCTCGCGCTCGGCCAGCGCCGCCCCGCGCACGGCCAGGTTGTCAGCCTCCGACCCGCCACTGGTGAAGATGATCTCCCCCGGCTGGCAGTTAAGCACCCGTGCCACCGTGGCCCGCGCCGTCTCCACCGCGTGCTCGGCGTGCCGCCCCCAGCGGTGGATCGAGTGCGGGTTGCCGAATTCCACGCCAAAGTAGGGCAGCATGGCCTCCAGCACGCGCGGGTCGAGCGGCGTCGTCGCCGCGTGGTCCAGGTAGATCGCGTCCATAAGGGTGGCATTGTAGCACGCGTTTGGCCCGTTTTTCCCTTGTCCTGCTCCGGTTATAATCGTGGGCATGCCGCGCCCCAATCTCGACCGTGAACTTGAAGCCGCCACCGTGGCGCTCAACGCCTGCCTGTACGCCGAAGACACCGGCCTGGCAGTGGACCCGCAAGCCTACGTCGCCCCGACCGCCGCGCTCGACGCGCTCTACGGCGAACTGCTGGCCGCCGGCGACCGCGACTACCGCTCATTCGCCATTGAGGCCCGCGCTGAGGCCCATCGCCTGCCGCACGACCACGCCGTCGTCGCCGCGTTCGACACGCACACGCCTTCCGCGACGCTGTCCGTCGCCGGTCAGCCGTTCTCCTGGCGCACTTGGAAGGCCTACGAGCGCGCCAGTGCCGACTCAGCCGACGCCCTACAAGCTGGTTTCGATCACATGCTGGCCCAGTCAGAGCACCTCATCCCCGCGCTGTCGGCCCGCGCCGCGCAGCTGCGGGCCGACTATGGGCCGCACGCCCTCACGCCGGTCCACATCTTTGCCGCGCGCGAGGGACTGACCGTTGAAGCGCTGGCCGCCTTCTTGCGCCACCAGGGCGAAACCGGCCGGCCCGCCTTCCAAGCCGCCCTCGACCGCCTCAGCCGTCAGGTGTTCGCGCGCCCCGCCGGCCCCGCCGAGCTGCGTGCCCTGTACCTCAACTTGATGTATGCGCCCGCCGCGCCGCTGTTCGACGCCGCTGACGCTGTGACGAGCACTCTGGCCGCCTTCAGCCGCATCGGTTTTGATCTCAGCGCTGTGCCAGTAGACATCGAAGACCGACCGCTCAAATACCCTGGCGCATTTTGCTTCCCAGTGCAGGTGCCCGGTGATGTGCGCGTGTCGGTGCGCACGGCGACGGCCCACCACCTGGTCGACATGCTCTACCATGAGTTCGGCCACGCGGTGCACTTCTCGGGCATTGACGCCGAGCGCTCGTTTCTCGACCGCTACTGGATTCTCTCCGGCACCCACGAAACGTTCTCAACCCTGTTCGAGTGCCTATTGAGCGAGCCGCGTTTCCTGGCCGAGCAATTCAACTTCGGCGGTGCGGCGCTCAACCAACTGCTGAGCTTCGCCGCCTTCAAGCGCCTGCTCACCGGCGCGTGGCTGGCCGCCGCCGCGCTCACCGTGCACGACGCCTGGCTGGAAGCGCTGCCCTGGCCCGCCGTCGAACAGCGCTTCGCCGCCCACATGCTGGCCTTCACGGGTGTGCCCCTGCCGCCCGCTTTTGCCCGGCTCGAGCCGTTCACGGCCGCGCTATCTATCTACCCGGCCGGCTACGTTCTGGGCGAGGTGCGCGTGGCCCATTGGCTAAGTCACCTGCGGTCACTTGGCGGCGAGGCCTGGTGGCAGTCGCCGGCCGCCCAGGCCGATATTCGGGCCCGCGTCGCAGC
>JBBRZY010000763.1:0-2747 GCA_038252885.1 Anaerolineales bacterium
CGCGAACCGGAGGCCATGGCCCAATTGACCGCCTGGGCCCCCGACCTGATTGTGGTCGCGGCCTTTGGGCAGATCCTCAAGCCGGCCGTGCTCGACCTGCCCCCACACGGCTGCGTCAACGTCCACGCCTCGCTGCTGCCGAGCCATCGCGGGGCCGCGCCCATTGCCGCCGCCCTCCTGGCCGGCGACGCCGAGGCGGGCGTCACCATCATGCGCATGGATGTGGGCCTCGACACTGGCCCGATGCTCGGCCGCTCGCCCGCCGTGCCGATCCGCCCCAACGCTACCACCGGCAGCCTGACCGCTGTGCTGGCCGAAGCCGGCGCGGCCGCCCTACTCGCGACCTTGCCCGACTACCTGGCCGGCCGACTGACGCCCGAGCCCCAGGATGACGGCCAAGCCACCTATGCCCCCCAGCTCAAGAAGGAAGATGGCCGCCTTGACTTCAGCCGTCCGGCCGCCGAGCTCGCCCGCCGCGTCCGTGCCATGTCTCCCTGGCCCGGTGCCTACCTGCTTTGGCCCGAAGCCGGAGCCCCCGACCGGCCCATCAAAGTCACCCAGGCCGCAGCCGTATCCGAACAGCTAGCCGAGCCTGGCGTCGTGGCCGCCGGCCCACAGGGCGTGCTGGTCGGCTGTGCCACTGGTGCGCTCTGGCTCCTAGAAGTGCAGCCCCCCGGCAAACGCCCCATGCCTGCCGCCGATTTCGCCCGTGGCGCGCGCGGTTTCATCGGGGCCAGGCTGGCCTAACCATGCCCCCCACCCTCAGCACCGAAGTCATCGTCATCGGCGGCGGCGCCACCGGCCTGGGCGCCGCCTGGGATGCGGCCCGGCGCGGCTACAAGACCTTGCTGGTTGAAAAAGGTGACCTGACCCACGGCACCAGCGGCCGCTACCACGGGCTGCTGCACTCTGGTGCGCGCTACGTCGTGCGCGACCCGCGCTCTGCCGCCGATTGCGCCCGCGAGAACGCCACCCTCAAGCGCCTCATGCCCAGCGCCATCGAAGACACCGGCGGCTACTTTGTGGCGCTCGACGAAGACCCGCCCGAATACGTCGCCCCCTTCCTCGCCGGCTGCCGCGCCGCCGGCATCGCCGCCACCGAGATCAAACCCGCCGAGGCCCGCCGCCTAGAGCCGCTGCTGTCCCCCCGCCTGGCGCGCGCCTTCCACGTGCCCGACGCCGCCTGCGACTCGTTTGACGCCGCCCACCTCGTCAGCGCGGCCATCACAGCCGCCGGCGGCGAGGTCTGGCTGCGGCACAAACTGCTGGGGCTAGTGGTGCAGGGCGGCCGCGTCATCGGGGCCGAGCTAGAGCGCCTGAGCGACAACACCCGGCTGACCGTGCTGGCCGATCTGGTCCTCAACTGCACGGGCGCGTGGGCCGGGCAAGTGGCCGCGCTGGCCGGCTGCGAGGTGCGCGTGACGCCCGGCAAGGGCACGATGATCGCCATGAACTACCGCCTGGTAAACCGGGTGGTCAACCGCCTCAAGCCCCCGAGCGATGGCGATATTTTGGTGCCCGTCGGCACCGTGGCAGTGATTGGCACCACCGACATCAAAGTCGACAACCCCGATCAATATGCCATCGAGCCCTGGGAGATCGAGCACCTGTTAGACGAGGGCCAGAAGCTCATCCCGCGCTTTCGCGAGTTTCGCGCGCTGCGGGCCTGGGCCGGCGTGCGCCCGCTGTACGACGCGGCCCAGGGCGGCTCGACCGAGTCGCGCCTGCTCACCCGCTCACATGCCATCCTCGACCACGCCGTCCGCGACGGCGTCGAGGGCTTCATCTCGGTCGTCGGGGGCAAGTTCACCACCTTCCGGCAGATGGCCGAGGAGGCTGTGGACCTGGCCGGGATCAAGCTGGGCAGCGAGCGCCCGTGCACCACCGCGCAGGCGCAGCTCGAACCACCGCGCACGGGCTTTCATGTGCTGCGCCAACGCCTGGCCGCCAGCGAGGTCACGCCGCGCCCGCCGCTGGTGTGCGAGTGCGAGTTGGTCACCCGCCCTGAGGTCGAGGCCGCCTTGAGCAAATCGCAGTCGCTGGTGCTCAACGACCTGCGCCGCGACCTGCGCCTGGGCATGGGTCCGTGCCAGGCCGGGTTCTGCGCCGTGCGCGCCGCCGGCCTGATGCACTCCGCCCGCGCCGCTACGCCAGAGCCGCCCGTCGCCGCCATCAACTCGGCGCTGCTCGAGTTCTTGCAGGAACGGTGGAAAGGTCTGCGGCCGGTCATGTGGGGCGCCAACCTGCGGCAGATGGAGCTTGACCTGAACATCTACCGCAACCTGCTCGGCGCGGATCGTCTGCCCACCGCCCGCCCACCCGAGACCTACCCCACCGAGAAGACCGCGTGACCGCCCCCTTTCCGGTGCAGGCGCGCTATGACGTGATCGTGGTCGGGGCCGGGCTAGCGGGCCTGTTGGCCGGCGCGCTGGCCGCCCGTCGGGGGGCGCGCACGCTCGTCATCGCGCGCGGGCTGGGCGGCACGCACTTGGGGCCAGGCACGATTGATGTCTGGGGCTACGAGCAGTCATCCCTGGCCGCCAACCCGGCCGCCGCACTCGACGCGCTGACTGACCCGCTGCACCCGCTTAACATCGCCGGCCGTTCGGCACTGACGGCGGCGCTGGCCGACTTGCAGGCCATGGGCGCCGAGGCCGGCTACACCTTGCACGGCGCACTGGATCACAACTACTTTCTGCCCACGGCCTTGGGCGCGGTGCGGCCCACCTGCCTCGCGCCCGAGTCGA
>JBBRZY010000764.1:0-2745 GCA_038252885.1 Anaerolineales bacterium
CTATAACATAGGGCACTTTGCTAAGTATGAACAAGCAATGGGTTTCAAGATATGCGAGCCCTATACTAACCAGCCAAGATTGGTGGATGCTCCCAAAGCAAAACCTCGATAGTAATACCCTGGGTTGCTTCATAACGATTCGTCCTAAATCCCAGGCTCCTGATCCTCCTTGGATATTGCCAGCAATACGTCAAAGCGACCGGCTCCCTGCGGGGGGACGGTCGCTTTCTTGTTCCTGGTGAGTTGGCGCGCTTACTTCTTGAAGTAGTAGTCCGGCCCGCCGGCGGCCTCGACCGCGGCGTACGACACAAAGCCAATCTGCCCGGCCGAGAGGTCTTCCATGGGGTAGCCGTAGTCGCGCAGGGCGGTCAGCGTTAGCTGGCCGATGGCGGTGGTCTGCCCCTGCTCGGTGGCAGCCTTGAGCGCGGCGTCGTCGGCGTAGGCGTACCAGATGGTCAGGTGCTCGATGGAGCCGTAGGCGATGTGCTCGACGAGCTTGGGGGTCCAGGCGGCCGTTTCCTGCCGCACGCGGGTGAGTGCCCGCTGCACCATGTCTTCGTCGTCGGCTTGCAGCGCGGCCTGCTCGGCCTCGCTCATGGGGCTAGTTTGGGCTGTGGCCGCAGGCGCACTGGCCGCCGCAGCCGCAGCCGCCCCCGCTGCTGGCGCTCTCGCCGAAGTCCTGGCTGGCGCTGCTGCCGCCGCCCACAGCGAAGAACAAAGACAGCACCCGCGCCGTGCGCGCGCTGTCGCAGTGCTCGCACTTGATGGCGGCATCGGCCTGGTTGATCGGCCGCAGCGCGTCGAACTTGGTGGTGCACTTCGAGCAGTAGTATTCGTAGAGTGGCATCGGTACCTCCGGCCCACATTGTAGCCCGTCTGCGGGCGTGGTCAAGAAGGGCAAGCCCGGCCAGCAGGGTGGGGTGGTGAGACTACCGCTCTGAGCGACACCAATTTTTCAGCTGAAGGTGGGGTTGGCCCACGGCGGCTGCGGCCGGAGGCTCGGCGCGGATATTTCAGGCCGGCGGCTGGCCCGCACGCTCCAGGCTGTCGATGGCCGTGCGAATTACCCCGGCGCTGGCCTGCAGGGCGGCCTCTTCGGCGGCGCTCAGGGCCGGGGGAAAGCTGTCGAGCACGCCGGCGCCGCCCACCAGGTGCGGCAGCGACACGGTCACAGCGCGCACGCCCGACACCTCGGCCAGCGGTGTGCAGACCGTCAGCAGGGCGCGCTGGTCATGCAGGATGACGGCCGCCAGGCGCGCCAGCGCGCTGCCGATGCCATAGTAGGTGGCGCCCTTGCCGCCGATGATGTGGTAGGCCGCCCGGCGCACCTGCTCGTCAATCTGCGCGCGCAGCGAGTCTGACAACTCTACCTGGCGCTGCCGGCAGAATTGCTCCAGCGGCACGCCGCCCACCGTCACCAGCGACCAGGTCAGCACCTCCGAGTCGCCGTGCTCGCCCAGTACGTAGGCGTGTACATGCTGGGCATCCACGCCCAGGTGGCGGCCCAGCAGCGCCCGAAAGCGCGCCGTGTCGAGCATGGTGCCAGAGCCGATGACGCGCGGGCTGGGCACCCCAAAGTCGGCGGCAAAGCGCGCCGCCAGATGGGTCATGATGTCGACCGGGTTGGTGGCGACCACCAGCACCGCCTGCGGCGCGTGGGTGAGGATGCCCTGGACCACCTCGCGAAAGATGCTGGCATTGCGGCCCAGCAGTTGCAGGCGGGTCTCGCCGGGCTGTTGGGCCGCGCCGGCCGCGATGATGACCAGCCGCGCGTCGCCCAGGTCGGCATAGCTGCCGGCCCGCACGGTCAACGGGTGCGCAAAAGGCACGGCGTGCAGCAAGTCGTCGGCCTCGGCCGAAGCGCGCGCCTCGTTCCGATCGACCAGCACAATCTCACGGCCCAACCCGCGCATGATGAGCGCATAGGCCGCTGTCGAGCCGACTAACCCGCTGCCCACAATTCCGATTTTCATGCGTGGCGATCCCTTCTATGGCGTTGCGGTCGGCAGGGCCGAGGCGTCGGGCACTTTGCTGCGCGCCTGGAACACCCCGGCGGCAAAGGTCGTGGGCGAGTCGGGGTCGAGCACCTCGAACCAGGTGTTGCCGGGCGTGAAGGCCACCGCGTTGCCGGCGGCGTCCAGCAGGCGCGGCAGGCCGCTGGTGGTTTCGGCCCGCTCCCAGGTTAGCTCGTACATCTGCCCATCGCGGAACAGGCGCGCCGGCCCGCTGCCGGTCAGGACCACATCATAGCTGTAGTGGCGCGTGCCGCCTTCCTCCTCCCAGATGTTGGAGGGGATGTAGGGCGCGTAGATCACTACCACGTTGGCGGCGGTGAGTTGTTCGCCGGTCAGCGTGTCGACATGCGGGGCCAGGTTTGGCGCCGTGGTAGAAGTGTCCACCGTGTCGATCCAGCGCGCATAGCGGTTGGCGGCCGGGTCGTAGCGCCACTCGGTGATGGTGTTGTTGAGCTGGAAGTCGATGTGCACCGTGCCGGCCGCCACGCCGCCGGCCGGCGCGGCCACGGCGAAGGTGAAGCCGCTCAGGTCTTGCGGTTCGTTCATCCCCAACTGCGTGGTCAGGTCCCACACGGCCGGGGCGTTGGTATAGAGGTTGTCGGTCGTGGCCGTGTCGGACGGCTCGCGGCACAGCAGCGGGCAGCCACGGTAGCCGGTGGCCTCGGCGATCACTCGGTCGTACAGTCCGGCCTCGCGGAAGCGGTTGAGCGTGCCGGTGCTGGAGCCGGAG
>JBBRZY010000765.1:0-2741 GCA_038252885.1 Anaerolineales bacterium
CATTGTTGCAACCGGCGGTTGGCTTCCAGCAGGGTGGCGCGCGCTGGAAGCGATGGATGTCCACCGGGGCCATAAAAAGATGTGGCAGCAAGTGGGCTTCACAGCCGCCGCCTATGGTCCGGTGCAGGTGATTGGCTGGTGGGGTTCCGAATATGTCGAGCCGCTGTATCTGGTCACCAATCTGGATGAGCGCGACGAAGCCTGTCGACGCTATCAAAAGCGCGCCCAGATCGAAACCCTGTTTTCGGACAAGAAAAGCCGCGGCTTCCAGTTGGACCGCAGTCATTTGAGCGATCCGCAACGGGTCAATCGCCTACTGATTGCGGCCTGCCTAGCGTACTTAAGGATCATTTTCGTGGGAACCCTAGTACTACTCCGAGACTTCACATGACTCCGAGATTTCGGTTCATGACTCCGAGACTTCGGAGAATCAGCATTTTGGGCGCCGGCGCTTGTGACGAACGAGCGTGCGCTGGCGATGTGAGCGGTAGGCGGCGTGATTGCGCCGTTGGCGATAATGGATCAAAGCGCCCAGGTCGAGCAAATGAGCGCTGTGCTGAGCAATGGCGCCGGCAATTAACTGGCGCGCTTGGGCCGTGGTGAGCGCCGGACTTTTTTTCTAGGACGGTAAAGCTAGCTTGAATAGGCGGTTTTCCAGGTCGCTGAGATAGGCCTGGGGGTCTTGCCGAAAACGGCGCTGGTGGACGCGCGTCTGGGCCCGCCCGGCCAGAGACGCCCGCATGGCCTTCCAGGCGCGCGGACAGCAGGTGGCCAAGTCGGCGGCCGTGTAGCGCGTGGTGCGGGTCGCCACAGCCGCGATCAGGCGGGCCGACCCGCGCACCACTAATGACGGGGAAGCGCCTTTGCGCCCAGTCGCTCGTCGCTCATGATAGCGATGCGACCCAAACAAATGCTCCAGGTCATTGTTGGTCCGCGGCAGATCCTTCACCGTATAACAAGCAAACAGCCCCGGCCAATAGCTGCGCGTGACCTTCCGAAAGTGCGCCAGCGCCGGCGCCAACTCACCGGCCTGCGCACCCCAGCGCGCCATGGCGCCCAGCAAACCGCTCAGCCGGCGTTGGATCTCGCGGCCTGTCCGCCCCGCCTCATTGTTGAGGAGCCGCGCCGCTTGATGCACCCAGGCATAGGCCTGCTGGATGGGGGCCCACACCTCGTCGGCGTCCGCCAAGGCCCGCTCCAGCAGGCGCTGCAGCTTCACTAAACCAGCCGGTAGCGCCCCCTTTTACTGGCCCGCGCCAGACTGTCCCGGATGTCCGTCAAACGCCCGTAGAGCGTCAAGCCTGAGGCCGCCAACGGTGGCCGGCCGTCGTCGGTCAAGGCACTCCGCACCGCCGCACAGTAGTCGTGCACCACCTGGGCTGCGGCGCCGGGACGGGCTTCCGCCTCGCGTTCAATCGGCCGCACCCCGCGCACCCGCTTTTTGAGCTCCTTTTTGGCGTGCCGGTCAGCTTCGTAGACCGGCTGGGCCGCTTCACGCAAATAGTGAAAGTGGCACAATTGATGCGGCACGGTTGGCCAGACTTGCGCCACCGCCTGCCGCAGCGAGCGTTGCCCGTCGGTCACAATGCCTACGATCGGCACCGGCACGGCGACTTGCACCGCTTGCAGCATTTGTCCAAGATCGTTGGCCGTGCTCGACAAGAGCGATCGAGCCGCGACGACCTCACCGCTCAGACACTCGCGCACGACCCACAAGACTTCATGGCCAACATCCGGTTGCAGCCCATCAATGGCCAGGATGGCCCGCCCGGCCGGACTCAGCGCACGGCGCAGACGCTGGTGGTCCGTGAGCGACACAGCCAAGAGTTCGTCATAGCGGTTGAGCAGATGCGTGACGGTCCGCTCACTAATTTCGACTTGCCGCGCCCGCAGCGCCTGGTGGATTTCGGGCACGCTCCGGTGTTCCTGGTAGCGCCAGGCCCCGATGACCGCGATCACTTCCAGGCCAAACTCGTGTTCGGGTAACGCCCAGCGGCCTTCTTCTTCCGGCCGATAAGCGACATGATGACGCGCGCAGCTCCGCTGCTGACAGCGTCGCACCCGCAGCCGCAGGCGGGCAATCCGCCCATCCAGTAGACTAACGCTGCGTCGGTTCTCATAGGCGAACCACATCGGCCGGCCACAACTGGCGCAGGCTTTATTGAGCGCGTCCAAAACGTGCTCTTCGGTCGGTTTGGGGCGGGCTTTGCTTCTGGCCATCGCTCTAGTTTACATTACTGGCTTAGAAAAAAACCAGCCGATGACGGCCGGAATATTAATGATTGATGAGGAAAATGATGGCCACAAGTGACAGTGAACGCGACCGGCGCGCGCCGGCGCGTTAGCCGGAGGCGACGTATTCTTCACCATTCTCGGCCGCTTCTTGCTCCATGGTGACAATGGCGCGGGCGACCTGCTCGATAGCGGCGCGCTGCTTGCGATACAGATCGGCCTCCGATACGGCCAACCGCAGCGCCACCTCGCGCACGCGCCGGTTCTGCAAGAACTTCATTTCGAGGATGTTGTAGAGCACCCACTCAGCCGTGAACTTGCGCTGGCCTTCCGGCTTGATACGCTCAATGGCTTGCGTGAGCACCGCCCGCAACGCGTTGGCGGCATTGCCATTATGGTCGCGCATCGCCTGATCCACGACGCGCAAGCCCAGCAGCGGGCTATTCACAAGTTTGGGGCCGCCCCAATAGTCACTCAGGGCGTTCTTGATGATGGCCGGCAGGTCGGGG
>JBBRZY010000766.1:0-2736 GCA_038252885.1 Anaerolineales bacterium
CCTGGGCGGGCTGGTGCTGGCGATGACCTACACCCGCACGGTGGGGTTCTTCGTGCTGGCGGGGCTGGTCGGCTATCTGCTGTATCGCAAGGGGCGGGTGGCGCTGCCGGGCCTGGTGGCGGCGGCGGTGACCAGCCTGGCGTTGGCGGCGCTGGTGGTGGCGTTGACGACCGTGCGCTGGGTTGACCTGTGGCCGGCCAACTACCTACAAATGACCGCTGGCCTGGTGTCGGGCGAGGGGCGCGTGAACAGCCAGGAGGTGCCTTATCCGCTCTTGCTGCTGCAAATGGCGGGTCGGCATCTGAGCGTGGACATGCGTAACGTGATGCTGTCAGTCGGCGGCGGCCCGGCGACCGAGGCGCTGATGGCGCGCTGGGGCGTGCCGTGGCTGCCGGCGCTCACCGGCTATTTGCTGTCGGGTGTGATCGCGCTGGGCTGGGTGCGGCTGCTGCGCCGGCCGGGGCTCTCGGCCTTCCTGGCGGCCGCCCTGGCGTATTACGCGGGCTTGCAGTTGGTGCTGTGGCTAACCGGTCGCTTCTTGTATCCGATCCAGCCGCAACTTTCGCTGGGGCTGCTGGCTGGCGTGGATGGCGGCGGGCGGCTGGTGGGACGTTGGCTGCGGCGGCCGGGGCTAGAACGGCGGCTGGGGGTGGCGGCCACCGGGCTGACGTTCGCGGCGCTGGCGGTAATTGCGACCGCGCAATCCATCCGCTATGAAAGCTCGGTGGTGCTGGCGGGCGACCTGGAAGCGCGCACGCGGTGGCTGCGCGAAAACGTGCCGGCCGAGGCGGTGGTGATGACCGACCTGCCGCGCATCGACTATCTGTACGGCGAGCGGCACACGGTGATCTTGCCGGCCTACACCGACGAGGCGGCGCTGCTGGCCGGGCTCGACCGGTATGAGGTGGACTATCTGCTGTCGGGGCCGGGGGTGTTGTGGACCGACCCGACCGCGCCCTTGGATGATCCGAAGTGGGCGGAGATCATGGAGATCGTTGAGCGGCTGGTGAGCGCCGGCCGGCTGGAAGTGGCCTATGCGTCCGATGTTGAGGCGGTGGTGGTCTACCACGTCGTCGGGCGCTAATTAGGGGTGGTCTGGTTGAGGGGCAGGGTGAAGAAGAAGATGCTGCCGTAGCCGGGCGTGGACTCGACGCGGATCTTGCCGCCGTGGGCCTCAATCGCCAGCCGGCAGAACGCCAGCCCCAGCCCGGTGCCTTTGCGCAGCGGCGCGCCGTTGCGCTCGGTCACCTGCACGAACTTCTCAAAAATCCGCGTCTGGTACTCCGCCGGAATGCCCTCGCCGTTGTCGCTGATGCGCACCAAGACGAGCCCTTCGCGCTTCTCGGCGTCAATCTCAATCTTGCCGCCGATCTCGGTGTACTTGAAGGCGTTGCTGAGCAGGTTGTCGACCACGCGGCTGATGAGCGCCAGGTCGGCCAGCACGGTCGGCAGCTCGGCCGGGGCGCGCACGATCAAGGTCTTGCCGTCTTTCTCGGCCTGTGAGCGATAAGCCTCGACCTTGTCGGCCAGCAGGGTCGGCAGATAAATCGGGGCCAGCACCAGCCGCAGTTCGCCGGCCTCGAACTTGCCGACGTTCAGCAGGTCGTCGATCATGCCGGTCATGCGCTGGCCGGCGGCGCGCGCCCCGGTGAGGAAGCGCGGCGGCGCGTCGGGGTAGGACGGGTTGTTGAGGGTCTTGCCGATCAGGTCGAGGTTGGCCGTCAGGGCGGTCAGCGGGTTGCGCAGGTCGTGGACGATCATGCGCGTCAAGTCGTCGCGCAGCCCCTCGGCCTGGCGCAGCTCGGCGTAGGCTGCTTCGAGCTCGCGCGTGCGGTTGCGGATCAGCCGGTCGGCGCGGTAGACGATGAAGAGCAGCGCGCTGAACAGGCCGCCCAGGCTGAGGGCCGCCAGCAGCAGCCCGGATAAGCGCGAGGCGGTCTGGGCGTTGGTCAACTGCGGCACGGCGCGCACCCCGACCACGCTGCCAATTGGGGCAGCGTCGTCGGCCGCGCCGGCCGGATACAGCGGCGCGTAGACGACTACGGCGTGGGCCTGGGGCGATGGGGTATATGCGCCCAGCGCTGTGCCCGGCTCCAGCAGCAGTGCCTGGGTGACACCGTGCAGCGACTCCATGAACCGATCGGGCTGGGCTGGCGGCTGGCCGCTGCCTTCAGTGTCCACGGTGGAGAAGACCGACCCGCCCGAGGCGTCGTACAACGTGAGCTCGTCCAGGTTGCCCAGGCTGTCACGCATGGTCAGCATCGCCTGGCGCCAGTCGCTGTCAGGGGTAAGGGCGCCCAATTGGGCAGCGGTGGTCACGCCCGGCAGGCTGGCGGCGATCAGCCCGGCCGCGTGTTGGGTGACGCTGCTGGTATCGTCTTCTAATGCTTGCTGCAGGTTGCCGAAGGCCAGGTTGCTATAGAGTTGGGCCGCCATTAGCGCCAGGCCCGCTGTGACGATCAGGCTGGTGGCCGCGTAATAGCGGGTGAGCCGGAAGGTGCGCACCTGCTCGTAACCACGCCAGAGGGCGTAGATGGCGATGAGGAAGCCGAAGAGCAGCAGCACGTGGTACAGCCACCAACTCGAATTCCAGAGCGCAAAGCGGAACATGCTGACTGTGGCCGTGGCGTACCAGGCGGCTTCGAAGGCCATCAGCCCGTCAATGAAGTTGTGGCTCTGCCGCCAGTTGAGGTAGTGGCGCACCGCGCCGACCATCCAGATGATGAGCGTCACCAG
>JBBRZY010000767.1:0-2735 GCA_038252885.1 Anaerolineales bacterium
CACCCAGTCGGTCGCCGTCGTGGCCAACGAGGCCGAGCGCACGCTGGAGCTCTTCAAATGGGGACTGATCCCCTCCTGGGCCAAAGACGCCAAGATCGGCAACTCGCTGATCAACGCCCGCGCCGAGACGCTGGCCGAAAAACCCGCCTTCCGCGCCGCGCTCAAGCGCCGCCGCTGCCTGGTGCTGGCCGATGGCTTCTACGAGTGGCAGAAGACGCCCACCGGCAAGCAGCCCATGTACATCCAGCTTCAGGACGGCCGGCCCTTTGCCTTCGCCGGCCTGTGGGAAACCTGGAAGCCCGGCGACGGGCCGGTGCTCAAGACCTGCACCATCATCACCACCGCACCCAACGCGCTGATGGCCGAGATCCACAACCGCATGCCGGTCATCCTCCAGCCGTCCGACTACGCCGCCTGGCTCACCCCCGACGAGCTGCCGGCGGTTGAGGCGCTGGCGCTGCTGCAAGCGTACCCGGCCGAGGCTATGCGCGCCCGCCCCGTTTCCACCGCCGTCAACAGCCCGGCGCACGACGCGCCCGAGTTGGTGCAGCCGCTGGCCGCCTGAGATAGAGAAGTCAGAAGTCAGAGGTCGGAGGTTAGAGAGGGCGCTCTTTGACCTCCGATTGCTTTAACCGCCCACCGCTCCGGCCTTACCCGGCATACTTCCTGCAATCTCCTCCCACCTGTCACACTTGCGCTTCCGGCGCAATCGGCTACGATTCCGGAGCCTGAGTTGTTCGGGTTGGTTGAAAGGAAGGCTGTACTGGTTCCCATGCCTATGACTGCACCGCGCCGCCCCGTCTTCTTGGCGCTGACGCTCGCGCTGGCCGCTTTGGCCTGCGCCTACTCTGACGTGCCCATCGCGACCCCTGGCAGCCAACAGTTGGCCACCCCGGTGCCGGTCGTGCTCTCCGCCACCGGCCCGGCCCCCACGTTAGAGCCGACCAGCACCGACACTCCCGTGCCGACCGACACGCCGCTGCCGCCGACCGAAGTGCCCCCCACGGAGGTACCGCCGACTGCCGGGCCGCCCACGCCGACCTCCACGCGCGTGGTCGCCATCGCGACCGTAGAACCTTCGGCTACGCCGGAGGGCGGGAGCGAAGCTGCGACCGAAACGCCCACCGCCGAAGGCCCGACCGCCGAGCCTTCGGCCACGCTCGACCCCAGCATCCCGACGCCCACGTTAGCGGCCATCCCGCTCGAGGCGACTTTCACCCGCGTCTTCACCACCACTGCCGACGGCGATTTTCCGTATGGCCTGATACGGGCGCTGAACGACGCCCAGGTGAGCACCTGGGCCAGCCTGCGCAACGGCCGGGGCGTGTGGCAGTTTGAGCTGCCCGGCACGCCGGTCGTCAGCGGCGTGCGGCTGTACGCCCACCGCGACCGTGACGCCGACACCACGCTGCTGGGCATCGACCTCAGCCTCGACGGCCAATCGTGGATCGTGGTCTACAAGCCGCTGACCACCTGCGGCGCCACGCCGGCCTGCGCCGTCATCGCCCAGGAGGCCGACTTCGACATCCCGTTTGGGCCGCTGCCGGCGCGGTTCATTCGGCTGCGCAGCGGCCCCAGCGCGCTGGCGCTGGCCGAGGTGCAGTTCGCGTTGATGCCCTGACCGGCGCGCCTGTGCTCCCGCCGCTGCTGACCGCCCGCCTGCGGCTGCGCCCCTTTGCCGGCACCGACTACGCCGCGCTGCGCCGCCTGGACGGCGACCCCGAGATTCTGCGCTACCGCTCGCGGCCCGAGATCACCCCGGCCATGACGCTGGCCTTTCTGGTGCAGGCCGACCACGAAGCGCTGCTGCCGCCGGCCGACCGTCGCCAGTGGGGTTTCGCCGGGCTGCGCCTCGAAGATGACGCGCTGCTCGTCCAGATCGGTCTGACCCGCGCCCCCGAGGAGCCGACCGCTGCTTTCCTGTGGTACACCACCCGCCGCGACAGTTGGGGCCACGGCTACGCGGCCGAGGCGGCCCGCGCCGTGCTGCGCTTCGGCTTTGAGGCGCTGGGCTTCCAGCGCCTGTTTGCCGAGTGCCACCCCGACAACCAGGCCTCGCTGCGCGTGATGCAAAAGATCGGCCTGCGGCCTGAAACCCACACCGCCGCTGAAGATGCGCGCTACCCCGACCGGCGCGCCTTTCTGCGTTGCGGGCTGCATGCGGCCGAGTGGCGCGCCCTGGCCGCCGCCCAATGAGCCGGGAACGGTCAGGCCCATGACCAGCGCCGATAGCCTCTCGGGCTACACCCACATCACCCTGGAGGTCATCAACAGCTTGCCCGATAAGCGCCTGGTGACGGTTATCTTCGACTATATTCGCGATCAGGTGGGCGACGACTACGCCCAGCTCGCACAAGTCTTGGCGGCGCTGCCAGCCGGTTTTAGTTTGATTTATCAGCTCTACGCGCTGAATGGCGAAATTGCCAGCGGGGGCTTCAATCAATACTTCTTCAATCACCTGGATACGTATGCCCCGCAGCAAGCCGAGGCGCTGGCGCTGATTGGGGCGGCCGAGCATCACCAGATTTTTCAAGCGGCGCACCGCCTGCACGCCGCCGAACAGCAGAACGAAGCGCTGCAAAAGCTCTATCGCGAGGGGACCCCGGAGGCTTTCGCCGCGACGTATCGCCTGACCGGCCTGGGCGAATGGGATGACGCCTGGTACGCGCTCGACAAGGAGTTTGACGCCGCGCTGGCACAATTTATTCGGCGGCAGCCGCAGTTGTTCGTGACTG
>JBBRZY010000768.1:0-2734 GCA_038252885.1 Anaerolineales bacterium
GCCAGGCTAGTAATCGGTCGGCATGAGCCCCGGATTAACAGGTGGGTGGGGACCCAAACCGTGCGGCTGGCAAGCTCGGGCTGCTGGATGCGCTCGAGCAGCACGCGCGCTGCTTCCTGACCGATCAGCTGGTAGTCCGATTGGCAGGACGTGATGAGCGGATGAACGAGCGTATCGACCAGCGAGGTGGTAAAGGCGACCACGGACAAATCTTCCGGCACGCGCACACCCAGGTGCGCTAAGCCAATCATGAAGCCGTGTGTCATGCGGTCACTGCCGACCAAGACGGCCGTGGGCGCGGGGTCGAGGCTCATCAGGTGGGCGGCCGCCGCCCGCGCGCCTTCAAAGGTGAAATCGCCTGAAACTACATACGGCTCGGCCAGGTCTAGCCCAAAGCGCACGAGCGAGGCTTGAAAGGCGCGATAGAGCTCGCGCCCGCCGTAGGTGTGCGGATGACCGGTCACCATGGCAATGCGCTGGTGACCCAGACCATGCAAATACTCGGCGATGTCATCGGTGCCGCGCTTGTCCAGCAGGATGGCATCAGCCGATGAATTTTCCGGCAGACGCTCGATCATGACTTTGGGGATGTGCGACTCGGCCAGCGGGGATGGCGCTGAGCCGGCGGAGGCTTCGCTGCCCCAGATCATGCCGTCAATCTGACGTTCCTCCAGGAGCTTCGTGAGATTCTCTTCTTCGCTGCGCTGCTCGCCTGTGTGGCAGACGATTAAGATCATGCCGGCCAACCGGAGGGCCTGGTCTAGCGATTGGGCTAGGCGGGCAAAGAACGGGTCGGTGATGTCGGGCACCACTAGGGCAACGAAGCCAGAGCGGCCGGTGATCAACCCGCGCGCGAAGGCATTTGGGACATAATCAAGCTCCCGCGCCGCGTTCATCACACGCTCCAGCGTGTCAGGGTGCAGGACTTCGGGTTGGTTGTAAGCGCGCGAAACGGTCGATGGGGAAACCCCCGCTTTACGGGCGACTTCAATAATCGTGGACGGACGGTGGCGAGACATAACGTTGTAGACCGTACTTTCTACAGAATGTCGTAGGCCAGTGAATTATGTGGGTGAAATCGTTATCTGAAAAGCTATTCATAAAATACGGCAACCTGTATTAAATGTCAACTACCATTCTGGGTCATATTGCCAAAGAGTGTGCGAAGATGATCATTCGTGATCGATTGATGGATGACTTACAACAAGAAAGATGAACAGTGTCTCGGTCAAAGGGGCAAAAGGCTGGATAGGTTTGCAGGCTCCACGTGGCGGGTCGAACTGATACTCAGTGGGGTCTTGCCGTGTATCGCACGAGGAAGCAGTATTGATTATTGACGGCAGAATCCAGGGTGCGATACAATGCTGACACAGTTCATCAGGCTTACAGAAGCCGGAGATCGTCGGGTTAGGCACATGCGCCGGCCCGCAGGCCAAAAGGTGAAATCCTGAGAGCGCGGCTCACACCTGCCCAGACCTTAGGTGCTGGGTAACCCGGAGGCCGATGGTTCGAATCCATCCCCCGCTACTAAAAAGCCGCCGATTCGTTGGAATCGGCGGCTTTTTCGTTACATTACGGGAGCGGGGTTCGTATCCTGCAGATCACTGGTTCGAATCTAGCGATGGCCGGAAGCTGGCTGCGATGGCTGCCCCCACACCGGTCGTTATCGCCAGTTCGGTGCGAACGGCCAGATTCGGGGGCCAGCTTTACCGAACCACGGTTGGCAGGAATAGCTTGTACAAGGTGTTAGGAGCGGTCGCTACCACCACAATAGTCTTCTGCAAGGCTGATGTTTGGAAGTCTCGGCCGGAACTGTCATTGAGCCAGTATTGGGCTAAGCCAATGGGGGCGGGGGTACCTGTGAGCTGAAACCTGAGATTTAGGATGGCACCGTCGCCGCCGACCGCAGTATCGCTGGCCATCGCAATGCGCACGAGCCCCGGCCACTGCGTGTGGCTTCTGACGCTGAAGGCAGTGGTCAGGCTGGTTTTAGCGCTGCTGACGAATGTCAGGCGGGTCGGATCGTATTGGAAACTGAAGGTGCCGCCCGCGAACTCCGATCCGCCGGTGAGCGTGACTGGAACCGTGATCGTTTGACTAACGCCGCCATTTACAGCACCGAGGCTGACCGTGACCACTGAGGCTGCGGCTAGGTCCACCGCTCGCGCAGCGAGGTTGGCCGTGGGCGTCCCGCAGCTCTCCCAAGACCCGAAAGCCACATAACACAGCAGCAGGCTGGCGTCGGCCGAATCGCAGGCCGCGTCTCCGTTCACGTCACACGCGCCTGCTTGGTCCCAGGTGGGCGTGTGCGTGCCGCTGGCGATCTGCAGCGCCAGGGCGGCGTCAGCCACGTTCACCACCGTATCGCCGTTGACATCGCCGGTCACGTAGGCCGTGCGCGCCGTCAGCGAGCCGCTCTGCAAGGCGAGCGAGACTGGAGTGACAAAATCGTCGTCAGCGTAAAGCACCGTCGCCGTCAGACCAGTGACAAAATCGAGCGGAGTCGTTTGACCGGTGAGGCCCACCACATCGAAGCCAACTTTGAACAACGTGCCCGCGCCATAGAGACTCTGGCAGTTTGAGCCGATGGCCGCGATGGTGATCCGGCCAGGCGTACTGGTATTGGCGACAAAGCTGTAGCCCTCGGTGAAAATGGTGGGCGACACCGTTCCGGTGGCCACGGCGATGCTTTGATTGTAGCTTAGCGTGAGTTGCAGCGCGCCGATGCACAAGC
>JBBRZY010000769.1:0-2733 GCA_038252885.1 Anaerolineales bacterium
ACGTAGATGTGCAGACGCAGTTCAAGGCGCTGCTGGCGAGCTACGTCGATCCCGAGGCCATTCTCGACCAGCTCTACACGGTGGAGATGCGCAACCTGAATTACTTCGGCTACGGCGTGAAGGGCTTTCTGCTGTCGATGATCGAGACGGCGATTGAGCTGACCGGCGGGCGCGTGGCCGGGCGCGATATCCAAAAGCTGATCGACCTGGGCAAGCAGATGCTGCAAGCCGACGTGACGCTGTTGGAGCAGGCCCAGGCGGCGGTGCTGGCGCTGGCGCAGACCCACCCGCTGATGGTGATTACCAAAGGCGATCTGTTCGACCAGGAGACGAAGGTGGCGCGCTCGGGGCTGGGGGCGCACTTCCGGCATGTGGCGGTGGTGAGCGCGAAGACGCCGGAGACGTACACGGCGCTGTTCAAACGCTATGGCCTAGCGCCGGAACGGTTCTTGATGGTCGGCAACTCGCTCAAGAGCGATGTGCTGCCGGTGGTGGCGGCGGGCGGGCAAGCGGTGTATGTGCCCTACGCGCTAACGTGGGAGCACGAGCGCGTGACCGACGCCGACGCCAGCCTGTATCAGCAGATTGCGCATTTGGGGGAACTGCCGGGGCTGGTGGCGCGGCTGGAAGCGGCGGCTGGTTGAAAACCTTTGGCCACGAATTGCACGAATTACACGAATTGGGTTAGGGGGAAGCAGGGTGGGATGTGGCAGTCGAACATAGCGGAAGCTGAGAGGGGACGATGAACTGTCGAGTTGACGAGGGTCAGGGCTTGGCGGTGGACTAAGCCAAGGTGAAAGAGGTATGCGGTTGCCCGCGCAGCGCGCGCTGCTGCCGGCGTATTTGCAGGCGGACGATCCGGATAAGCTTTAGCGACAAGCGCGGGAGGCATCATGCGAACTCGATTGGCGATTAATGCCACCGTGACTGTGCTGCTGGCGGCCTGCAGCGCCGCCGCTGAAATACCGCCGACCGTTGCCGCACCGCCGCTGCGGCTGCCAACACCGGCAGCTATCGTGCCGCTGGACGAACGCCTGCTCGCCGCGATTGACATCCGCTTTCCCGATGAAGTGGTCGCAGCGCAGGGCTACATCTGGGTCAAGACCGACGATGGGCACGTCGTGCAGGTGGACCCGGCCACGAATATGGTGATCGGCGCAGTTAAGGTGGATACGACCAGCGACCCCTATCATTACTGCCAGGGGCTGAGCAGCGACGGCGACAGTCTGTGGGTGTGTTCGGCGGCGGGGGATGCTGACCACCACCGCATTGACGTGGTGCAGGTGGACCCCAGCACCCGGCAGGTGCTGGCGACGGTGGCCGTGAACAAGATTTTTGATCAATTTGCTATGCCGCTGCTGCTGAACCAAGTGTGGGTGCTGGCGGACTCCGGCACGAGCCTGGTGGGCGTCAATGCGACGACAGGGGCCATGAGTCCCGCGCTTGACCTCGGGGTACGCTGTTTTCAACTGGTGGCGCAGGCGAACACGCTGCTGGCGGCCTGCACCTTGGACGACCTGGTCTTGCGGATTGACCCGGAACTAGGCCGTGTGACCGAGCGCGTGACAGTCGACCATCCGCGCAATATTTACGCGACAGCCACGGCCGTGTGGGTGGCGCGCGACAATGCCGTGGTGCGGCTCAATCCGCAGACGCTGGCCCCGGTGGTCGAATTTACGGGCCTCACGGGTGACTTGTTTGTGTCTGACGAGGCGGTGTGGGTGCGCACGGTGAATGGTTTTCTCTACCGCATAGACCCGGCCAGCAATGCCATTGTCGAACAAATTGAGAGCGCTGAAGACTACAGCATGGGGAGTGTGCTAGCGGCGGCCGGCTCGCTCTGGACGACGGCCGGAGAGGATGACGTGCTGCTGCGGTTGAGCATCGAGTAGCGCGGCTGACAGGACAGCTCACTGGACGCGGTAGAGGGGTGCGGCGGGGCGGGCAGCGTAGTCGGTGACGCGCTTGCGGTGGTAGGGGCGCATCATGGTCGGCAGTTGATCGAAGGGGAAGTAGACAGCGGCTTGCGTTTCAGCCGTGGTTTGTAACAGTTGGCCGCTGATGACTTCGGCGGTGAGCGTGATGGCGAGCGCTTGCTCGCTGGGGACACTGTGAAGCCGATGGGGCGGCCGGGTTGGATGACGAGGCCGGTCTCTTCCAGCGCCTCGCGCGCGGCGGCTTGCGCAACGGTCTCGCCCACTTCCAGTAGGCCGCCGGGCAGGCCCCACGGCGCGTCGGGAAACCGCGACTGGACTAACAGGATCGCGCCAGCACGTTCGATCAGGACGAGCACGGCGACGAGATGGCGCGAACGCGAGTCGACGGTCATGCGAATTACGGCAGCGAGGGCGGCGGGACGATGAAGGCTTGGGCCTCGGCCAGCATGTGTTCCTGCGTGAGGCCGGGGTGGACGAAGATGACTTTGATGTGCGGGTCGAGCTGGAGCGTGACGCTCGGCAGGCCCAGCACCCAGGCGCGGGTGTCGTCCACCGGGGCGAGGGTGTAATCGGACCAGACGAACCAGAAGCGCTCGCCGTTGGCTAAGGCTTCTTCGTGCGGGCCGCGCGCGCTCGAGTCGACAAGGGCGGCGGGTTGGTGCGGCGCGTAGAAGCGGATGAAGGCCTGCACGTCGGGTGCGCCCAGCGTGTCATCCGGGCGGACGTTGGCGGTCAGGAACGCGCCGACGCGCCGCCAGTCGTCCTTCGGAACACCGTAGTTGTGGAACACTTGCCC
>JBBRZY010000770.1:0-2730 GCA_038252885.1 Anaerolineales bacterium
GGCCGGCGGCGACCTGGAGACGCTGCGGCGGATTCTGGGCCACGCGTCACTGGAGGTGACCAAGCGCTACCGGAGCGGCTGGCAGGCCGCGCAAGTGAAGAAGCGGTAAGACGACTACGCGCCCATGGACCGGCTCGGGGACCGTGACCCACCCCGCCGCTTTGGCCCGCGCGGCGTGACGCAGCGCCGAAGCGGCGGGGATCGGTAGTAGCGCAAGGGGCCCCGGCCCGCATGAGTGACTAGGCGGGCCGGGGTCTTACCGCGGGGGGCGGGCGCGCTTACGCGTGGGGAGCCTCGGCCGGTGGCCGGCGGCCGCGATCAACGCGTCGGCCAACTCGAGCGACAGCCCGAAGCCCAGAGCGACGTGGATGAGCACGTCGCGCGAGGGGCGGGCGGCGCGACTACATTTTGGGATAGAACGCGTTTGTCCTAGGTTGGTTGATGTATAATATGATGTATACGCGGAGAGGGCCATGACACAGATGATTCGGAAACAGGTGTATATCCAGAAACGGCAGCAGGTCTTGTTGAAGCGCCTGGCGCGCCGGCGGGGAGTCAGCGAGGCCGAAGTTATCCGGCAAGCGATTGACCAGCAGGCGCAGTCGGCGGCCAATCAGCCCCTGCCACCCGACCCCCTAGCCCTCGAAACCATTATCCAATTCGCGTTGGGGCGCCGCAAACTGGAGGCAGCCAGCGAACCTTACCGGTGGCAGCGGGAAGACGCCTATGATGAACGCGACCAGCGGCTAGACCCAGCCTCAGGCGCTTGAGGCGCGGGCCCCCGATGCCAGCCATTCTCATTGACACCAATCTTCTGGTGTACCTGTTCGACCATGCTGATCCCCTCCGTCAAAATCAGGCCATCGCCGTGGTGCGCCACCTGGAAACGGCCGGCAGTGGCCGGCTCAGCGTCCAAAGCCTGGCCGAGTTTGCCAGCGTGTCCACGCGCCGACTGCGCCCGCCGCTGACGCCCGCGCAAGCCCTCCAACAGGTCGAGGCTTTCAGCCAGGCCTTACCGGTGCTCGACCTGACGCCGGCGATTGTGCTGGAGGCGACGCGCGGCGTGCGTGACCACCGTTTGCCTTACTACGATGCCCAGATTTGGGCGGCCGCCAGGCTTAATCAGATCCCCGTGATCTTCAGCGAAGATTTCGCCTCCGGCTCCACGCTGGAAGGCGTGCGGTTTGTGAATCCGTTTGCGCCTGATTTTGTGCTGGACCAATGGCAGTGAGGATCGATCTGGCCTCCGAGCGCGCCGCCCAGGCCGAGAGCTGAGACTTGTGCGGCGCAGAACAATTCGGCCGGCGGGTGCTGCTTACCCCCCAGGTATGGTTGAAGAACATCGGCGCATGGTCATGAGCACCCTCAGCTTGCGTTTACCCAAGTCCCTGCATGAACTGGCCCGCCAGGTGGCAAAGGATGAGGAGATTTCAGTTAATCAGCTCATCGTGCTGGCGCTTGCTGAGAAAATTTCGGTGCTCAAGACTGAGACGTATTTTGAGCAGCGCGCCGCGAGCGGCAGCCGGGCCAAGTTTGAACGCGCGCCCGCTGAAAAAGATCGTTTGCCAGAGTAGCCGCCACTGCCCGGCAACGGCGGGGTCCTTACCCTTCGTCACCAGCCGGGGCAGGATAGTCCCGCCCCCCACAGCCGGCCCGCCTGGTCAACCAGGCGGGCCGGTGTTTGTAACGCGTGGGGCCGGCGCGCTACCGCGTGGGGAGCAGCGGCAGATGGCCGGCGGCCGCAATCAACGCGTCGGCTTGCTCCAGCGGCAGCCCGAGGCCCAGGGCGACGCGGATGAGCACATCGCGCGAGGGACGAGCGGCGCGACCGGTCTCCAGGCGATGCAGGTAGGCGACATCGACGTAGCTGCGGGCGCTGAGCTGCTGATAGGACAGGCCGGCCTCGGCGCGCAGGCGGCGGAGCCGTTCGTGCAGGGGGATGGTGACGGGTGCCTGAGAGGTGAGGGCCATGGCGCAGTGGGTATGGCGGGAGGCAGTGAGCGGCTGACGTGATGGGGGCGGCCGGCGCCTAAACATTCCTAGCAAAACTGCAGGGCTGGTGGCCAGTAAGACCAACCGACCCTCTGGCACAGTGTGACGACTTCGCTGACCAGCGTAAGGCGGTCCCCTTCTATCGACTCCTCAGCGAGTCCTCAAGCGGCCTTGGGCTTTGGGATGGCCGAGGGAGGCCGGGGCAAGACGTGTAGCCCAGCGGTGGGCCAGCGGCCAACTGGTCAGGCAGGGCGAGGGCCGGCCAATCCTAGCGGGCACTGCAAACTACGGGGCGCACAATGGATGTTGGAGAAACGGCAGGCGGTGGCGGATGCGCCGAACAGGCGGAGGGTATTGGAGTTGTGATTGAGATGAATGACTGAGTCGTTCTTCATCGGGCCAGACGATGAGAGGAGCCATCCAAAGTCTGATCAACTGGTCACGATTAGGGAGTGAAGACTGAGCCGGCGGAAGTTGGGCTGAAGACTGCAGGGCAGTCGTTGGGTCAAGATAATCTGTCGCCGCGGGGGCGTGGCCGGCCCAGCGAGAAGATCGCCGGTGATTAGTATTGGGAGAAGACAGATAGAGAAGTAATCTAATACTACCGAGGGTCAAAATTCCGCCCTATTGCGGCAATTATGGCAATTTTCGACCAACTTTTTGGAAGGCATTCCCAAAGCTATTATGTCTTGTCCTAGCTAGGACAAGACATAATAGCTTTGGGAATGCCTTCCAAAA
>JBBRZY010000771.1:0-2724 GCA_038252885.1 Anaerolineales bacterium
CAGGTCGCTATGGGCGGGCGCGTATTAATCACTTGGGCCGTGCCCAGGCCCGGGCCGAGCGTGTTCCCATTGCATCCGGCCAGCCCCAGCGCCAGCAGTAGCGCGCCCATCCCGGTCAAGCGCCTCCGGGCGCGCGCCGTTGCTGTCCGAACCGCCATTACGCCCTGTCTCGCAGCAGCCGGTCAATGGCGGCCAGGGCATCATTCGCCCGTGCCTCCAGCCCGGCCAGTTCTTTGAGCCAGGCCTCGGCCATGGCGCTGTCGATCAGTTCTTCAGCGTTGGCGCGCACGTTCAGCGCCGCCCCGCGCAGCCCGGCCTGGGCTAAAAAGCCCGCCGAGCCAGCGTCAGAGATGGCGTTGATGTTGCCACTCTCGGCCACGATGGCGGCCAGACTCATGGTGGCCACGGCATCGCGCGCCACCCGCAGCGGCACCTCGGTTGCGTGCATATAGCCCTGCTCGATGGCCTCGGCCCGCGCCGCCTCTTCAGCCGGCGTGGCCTTGGGCAACTGCATCGCGGCCATCACCGCCTCAAACGCGGCGGCGTCGTCTTCGGCCGCTTGCGTCAGCCCGGCCCGCAGCCGCTCGGCCCGGTCGAGCACCGACTGCATCTGCGCCTCCACGGCAGCATACTTCTTCTTCACCAGCGTCAGCCGCGCCACCATGCTCACCAGCGCCGCCCCCATGGCGGCCGCATACGCCGCCGCTGCGCCCCCGCCCGGCGCGGCCGTGCCCGCTGCCAGTTGGTCCAGAAATTCGGGCGTCAGCCCGGCGCGCTCCGGCGCGGCCTCCGCTTCGGCGGCCTCGTCGGCTTGCAATCGGTTCTCCAAAATTTGGTCGCTCTCCAGTTCGTCCAGTTGCAAGTACCACTGGGCGGCCTCCACCAGCGCCGCCTGCGGGATCATGCCCACCAGTTCGCTTCGGGTGATGGCCGCGCCATACCGGGCGGCCTCGCGTCGCACAAACTCCACCACGCGCGCCACCGGCGTCTGTGTGAAGTCGGTCAGGTTCATGCTCACCTGCGCCTGGCCGTCCACCAGTAGGCCCATGGCCTTCACATTGCGCAGCCCGCCGGACGAGTGCCGCACCGCCTGGGCGATCTTCTCGGCTACACCAGCGTCGGCCGTGTTTAAGAAGACGTTGTAGGCCACCAGGAACGCCCGCGCGCCGATAATCACCGCGCCGGCCGGCCCCACCCGGCGCGGCCCAAAGTCCGGCTCGCGCTTGGGTTGGGTGGCGATCTCCGCCTTGAGCTTCTCGTACTGCCCGCGCCGAATGTTTTCCAGGCTCTGGCGGTCTGGGCGCATGGCGGCGGCCTCGTACAGGTACACCGGCAGCCCCAGCTCGCGGCCCACGCGCTCGCCCAATTGCCGCGCCAGCGCCACGCATTCGTCCAGCGTCACGCCGCGCAGCGGCACGAACGGCACCACATCCGTTGCGCCCAGCCGCGGATGGCCGCCCACGTGCTCGTCCAGGTTAATCAGTTCCGCCGCCTTGGCGATGCCTGCGAACAGGGCCGCCACCATCGCCTCGGGTGCGCCCACCAGCGTCACCACGGTGCGGTTGTGGTCGCGGTCCGAGCTAACGTGCAGCACGCGCACGCCCTCCCCGCCGCCCGCTTCGAGCGCGGCCACAATCGCCTCGACCACATGCGGCCGGCGGCCTTCCGAAAAATTGGGCACACACTCAACGAGCGGGTGGGCGAGGGCCATTTGAGCCTCCGTGCGCAAAAAACGCCGTCGAGCGGGCGACGGCGTACAAAATTATACCAGCGGCGGGGGCGGCAGTCGGAAATCAGAAGTCAGAAGCGCGAGAACGCGGTCGGCCGCCATCTGGCCCAGGCGGGCGAGACTCTACGGCAGCGGGTTAACGGAAGGTGACGTAGGTGATGTCACTCTCGAAACCCACCATGATCTGCTTGTCTTCGTGCCACAGCCTTACCGCCAAAGTCCGCAGGCTGCTCAGCAGCGTCAGCGGCTCCACCGCTTGAAATAGCGCATTCTCGTTGTGGCATTTTTCCAGCTTGTAGTTCGGGATGCGCGGGCTGAGATGGTGGATATGATGAAAGCCGATATTGCCGGTGAACCACTGCAAGAGCTTGGGCAGCTTGTAATACGAACTGCCTTCCAGCGCCGCTGCCTCAAAACTCCACTGCTCGCGCCGCTGCCAGTAAGCGTCTTCAAACTGATGCTGCACGTAGAACAGCCAGACGCCCACCGTGCTGCTCAACGCCACGATCGGCAGTTGGATCAACACATACGCCTTCCAGCCAATGGTCAGCGCGGCCAGGCCAAAGATCCCCACCAGCGCCAGGTTCGTCCAAACCACGCTGTGGCGCTCGCGCTTGCCGGCGGCCCCATAGTGAAAGCGATGGGCGATTACGAACAAGGCCGTCGAGCCAACCGTGAACAGCAGCAGCGGCTGGCGCAGCAGGCGGTAGAGGAGCCGCTTGAAAAACGGCATGGCCTGGTACTCTGCGGCCGTTAAAGTCGGAACATCGCCTTCCCCCCGACGATCAAGGTTGCCGGCGGTCGCATGGTGGATGGCGTGGTGGTGGCGCCAGCGGTAATACGGGGTGAAGGTTAGAAACCCCAGGATGACCCCGAGCACATCGTTGGCCCGCTGCGACTTGAAGAACGAGCCATGCCCGCAGTCATGAAAGATAATAAAGGTCCGCACCAAAAAGCCGGCCGTGGGGATCGCCAGCAGCAGGGTCAGCCAATAC
>JBBRZY010000772.1:0-2720 GCA_038252885.1 Anaerolineales bacterium
CGCCCGCCACCTGCCCGGCGATGCTCTCTAAGTCGTTGCCGGGCGAGTCCATGAAGTAATAGCCGGGGGCGGCCATGCGCTCGGCGTAGTCCACGCAATAGTCCAGCCGCACCGCCGGGTCGAGCTTGGCGGCCGCGCCGATGGACTTAAGGATGATGTTGTACAGGCCGCGATAGCGGTTGCCGCCCGAGACGTTGCCATCGCTGGCGGCACCGTGCCAGGCCAGCAAGTCTTTGTAGCGCGCGCCGTAGGCGAGGAAGGTCCGCGCCGTGGCCACATCGCGCACGTTGCGCAGCACATAGGTCTCGGCCCCGATCAGCTCGGTGGTCTCGGCCAGGCAGGCCCCACCGCCGTAGCGCACCAGCTCACGCGCCACCGCCCCGGCCAGCGGGTTGCCCGAGACGCCGGAAAACGCGTCTGAGCCGCCGCATTGCAGCGCCAGATTCAGATGCGCCAGCGAGGTGCGTGAACGCGGGTTGGCGCCCACCTGCGGCAGCCAGTGGCGCACGACCGCCGCGCCCTGCTCGAGGTCGGCTTCAAATTCGCCGGTCAGGTCGAGGAAGTGGTGGGGAACGCTGTCGAGCGGGTAGCCGTTGGCGCGCAGATAGGCGCGCAAGCTGGCGTTGTCGATCAGCCCGCCGCCGTCATCCACCACCAGCACCGCACCGACGTTGGGGTGGACGATGAAGCCGGCCAGTGTGCGCAGCAACAGGTCGCGGTTGTTGAGCGGCTCGGCCCCTGCGCCCTCAGTATGGGCCACCGCCACGACCGGGTCGAGGTTGGCGTGGCCGGTCGTCAGCCCATGCAGTTTGGCTTCGAGGGCGCGCACGTAGCCCGCCACGCGCGAGGTGACGCCCAGCAGCACGAGGTGGTTGCGCGTGCCCACGCCCCGCCCCCCTTCGCGCGGGTAGCCCAGGAAGTGGCGCGGATCGGGGTACAGCGGCGCTTGCACGCCGGGCTGAAAGTTGGCTTCGTCGAGGACGTAAACCGCCGCGTCGTCTTCAAAGTTGGGCTCGGCCGGCAGCGCGAACGGCAGATGGCGCTCTTGCAGCGCCTCGAGCATGGCGGTGTTGCAGACGTAATCGCCCGCCGCAATGGGGACCAGCGCACGGCCAAACGGAAGCCCCCACGACAGTAGTTGCTCGCCGGGCGCGAGTGGCCGCACGGCAAACCGATGCCCTTCGAGCACCGGACTGCTCAACGTGAGCGGGTGGCCGGCATGCTCGATGGTGGTGCCCACCGCCAGCGTGCGGCTGGTAATAGCGACATTATCGTGTGGGCCCGGCAGCCGGGCGACTGAATCTAGGTTTGCCACAAACAGGTACCTCCCACAGTTGCGCAGGGGTGGCCGGCACGCCGCCGGCCACCGCCTACCAGATTGACTTGAGCGCCCACACGTCCAGGGCCTTGATGATCACCCGCCCGCCGCGCACGAACAGCCCCAGCCCCTGGTGCGCGGGCCGCGACGGATAGAAGCGCGCCGCCAGACACGTGTCGGCGTTGGCGAAGACCTCGAGTACCGAGTGGTCGAGGAACAAATGCAGATGCAGCCGGCCATCGGCGCCCAGCCGCAGCGGCGCTTCGTAGGAGCGCTGGTCGGGGTGGCTGGGCTCCACGCGCAGTACGCCGGTCGCAGTAGAGTAAACCAGATTGGTTTGCTCGCTGCCGCCGGCGGCGCGGCCAAAGGCCAGCCCAAATTCGGTGCCGGCCTCGACTTCCAGTTCCGCTTCGATCTCCAGCATCGCACCGCGCAGGTCGGCCAAGGGGTCAGCAGACGCGGGCGTCAGGGCCAACTGGTCGAAGTGCCAGTGCTGGCCGCGCAGGGCTTTGAGCGCCTCGGCCGGCTGCAACTGCACCGTGCCGGCCGGCCCAGCGGCGAACGTCAGCGGCACCGACATCACGCCTTGCCAGCCGGCCGCCCGCGCGGTCGCGTCGGGCCGCCCCTCCATCAGCCAGCCCCACATCACCGTGCGGCCATCGCTCAGGCGCATGACCTGCGGCGCATAGAAGCTGGAGCCATACACCAGCACGCGCGGCGCAGCGGGCGTGTAGGCCTGGCCGTCAAACGGGCCGACGTAGTAATTCACATGCTGGAGGCCATTGACCGGGCCAGGGGCCGACACCAGCAGCAGCATTTGGTCGCCCAGTGGAAAGAAGTTGGGGCACTCCCACACCACGCCGGTCCACACTTCGGACTGCGGGTGTGTGTCGGAGGCCAGCAACACGCCCTGATAATCCCACTGTACCAGATCGGCCGAGCGATAGTGAAAGATCACCCCGCCGCGCTCAGCGAGCTTGGCGGCGATGACCATGTGCCACCCGTCGTCGGTCTTCCAGACGTACGGGTCGCGAAAGTCGCCGGCCACCGAGGCGGCCAGGTGTGCGGGCGGCCCAGCTATGACGGGATTGGCCGGGTGCTTGGCCCAGTGGACCAAATCGGGCGAGCCGGTCGCCAAACACACCACCTGCGGATCAATGCCAGTGTAGAGCAGGGTCGGCACACCGCCGTCATCCACGGCGCAGCCCGACCAGCAGCCGAGGGCATCCGGGCCGCCGGGCGTGGGCGCGAGGGCGAGCGGCAGGTCGCGCCAGTGCACGAGGTCACGGCTGACGGCGTGCCCCCAGCTCATATTGGCACTAAAAGGCGCGTGCGGGTTGTATTGATAGAAGAGATGGTATTCGCCGTTCCACTCGATCAGCCCATTGGGGTCGTTCATCCA
>JBBRZY010000773.1:0-2720 GCA_038252885.1 Anaerolineales bacterium
CCGCCTGATCCCCCTGCCCGTGCGGGTTGGGCTGACGCTGGCGCTGACCGAGCATGCCGGCGACTGGCCGACCGACGACCGCGAGTTAACCATCGTGATTGATGGCTCCACCAACGCGCTGACGATCGACAATGCCGGCCCCTTTAATCCCACCTCGCCCTAGCGCCCGCTAGCGGTGAGCCTTATCCATTCGCTGGATTCACTATGGTCACCGCGCGCCCCGAGCTATGCGACTCGAGCGCCGCGTCGATGACCTGCTGCGCTTTGTAGCCATCGTAGAAGCTGGGCGCGACCGGGCGGTTCGCTAGAATGGCCTCGACAAATAAACGACTGCCCACCGATTGTTTGTTGAACACCTCAAAGGGGTTAGAGCGGCTGGCTTCGCCCCAATAGGCGTCGGGCACCGCCAAGGTCTGGAACGTCCCTTCCGAACTGCGGGCCCCCCGGATCGTTGCCCCAGCGTCTATTCCAAATGGGTAGAAGGTGATCTCGAGACTGCCGGCGTCACCGTATAAGCTGATCTGCTGCTGAAAGGCCCGATCGGCCACGTAGGCCACCGCACTGGCCTGGATCAGGCCATGCGCACCGTTGGCAAACTCGACCAGCAGGGTGGCCGAATCGTTAGCTGGGCTGATGGGCCCGCCGGCCGCCCCCGGACGATCAACGGATACGCCCAAGCTGGCTTTGACCTGGGTGATATCGCCGACCAGCCAGCGCGCCAGGTCAATCATATGTGACCCCAAATCCCCTAGCGCGCCATTGGCCCGCTCCTGGTCAAATCGCCAGCTATATTCCGGGTGGCGGGCGTAACCCCCCAAGTAGTGAAATTCGCAGTGATAACAGCGCCCGATATAGCCCTGGTCAATCAAGTCGTGTGCATACTGGAAGAACGGCAGCCAGCGATAGGTATATAAAACCATGTGCCTGACCCTGGCGGCCTCGGCCTGGGCGTACATCTCCCACGCCTGTTGCGCTGTCAAGGCCAGGGGTTTTTCGCACAGCACATGCAAACCCGCGTCTAGCGCGTGCCGGGCAATCTCATGGTGTAGATCATCCGGTGTGGCGATGACCACTGCGTGCAGATCACTCTGCGCGATCATCGCGCGATAGTCGCTATAGACCTGGGGAATACCGTATTTGGCCGCCATTTCTGCGGCCCGGCTTTGGTCCCGCCCACAGATGGCGACCATCTCGGCTTGCGGATGGCTTTGCAGGGCGGGCCCGAACATCGTGTCAATCCACCAACTTGTGCCGACAATCCCAATGCGAACCGTGCGCGCCATATTGACCTCTCGAGTCTTCGGGTGCGATCAGACAGGACGATGAATGCGTTGCCAACCGTAAGCTATCGCTTTGCGAAAGCAAGTCGCTAGAGTATACGACCGTTCTCAGTTGGACTCGTCGATAGATCAGCGTTGAAAGTGCACGGTAAGCCAGGGCGAAACGCGACCCAGCCGCGCCGTGGGCCGTGGCCAACCCTCCCCGAGGCGCTTGATAGCCCGCCCGCGAGGCGTTGGCCCAGAGGCGTTGCTTGGTTTGGCCTCAACCAGATAAAGTCCCGCTAGCGGTGAACTTTAAAAAACTCCTCGGTCCGCAGCACCGCCGCCTTGATCGCGTCAGTCACCGACGCTTGCCCATAGAAGGCGCGCGCCACCTCGTCGTTGACGATGTCCTCGATCTCGTTCCAATTGGAGTGCGGCGGCATGGGCCAGGCGCTGTCGAGCGCGTCGAGGAACACCTGGGCGTGCGCCGGCCGGGCGGTCGGGTCCAGAAAGACCGGCGACTCAGCCACGGCCGTGAGCGACGGGCCTAACCGGCCAGACGCGGCCAGAATGGTCTGCCCCACCGGCGAGGCCGCGAACTCAATCAGCCGCCACGCGGCGGCCGGGTCGGGCGCGGCCGCGCTGAGGCAATAGCCGTCGCTGGTCAGCAGGTTGGGATGGCGGCCCTTGTAGGCCGGGATGGGCGCGACATCCCAGTCGAGGCCGCCCACGGCGCGGTAGGCCGAGACGCCCCGGCGGCTGTTCAGGTACATCCCCAGGCGGCCGTTCATAAAGCGGCTCTCGCTGCTCTCGGCCGCCTCGGCCGCGGCGTCGGGCGCCACGTGGTAGCTCACTTGCAAATCGGCAAACCACTGCACGCCCACCTGGCCCGGCGGGATGTTCAACTCCAGGCGGCGCGGCAGCAGCAGGTTATCCACCAGCTTGCCCTGCGACTGCCAGATGAACGAGACCGCCCCGGCCAACGACACCTCCGTGCCGAAGCCGTACACATCCGTCTGCCCATCGCCGTCGCTGTCGCGGGTGAGCGCCTGAGCGGCGGTCACGAAGTCATCCCAGTCCCAGCGCGGTTGGGGATAAGGCAAGCCAGCCTGGTCGAACAGAGTCTTGTTGTAGTAGACCACCAGCCCAGAGGCCGACTGCGGCAGGCAGGTGAGCGAGCGGCCGTGATAGAACGGCACCAGCGCCAGATGATAGAAGTCGCTTGTCGTCAGCACCGTGCTCTGCGCGAGATAGGGCGCAACCGGCGCGAGCAGCCCGCGCGACTGGAACTCAAGGAAGCGCCGGTAGTTGACCAGCACCACATCGGCGGCCGTGCCAGCCGCGAAGTCGGCGGCCAGGCGGTTTTCGTAGTCACTTTGGCTGGCAACCGGGATGAGCTTGACCTGCGCGGCCGGGTCGAGCCGCTGGTAGGCCGCCAGCAGGTCTTGGTAGGCCTGC
>JBBRZY010000774.1:0-2690 GCA_038252885.1 Anaerolineales bacterium
GGAGGGAATTGTTCGTATAAGTGTCGCGAGTGCCACGAGTGCCGCGCCGGAGGGAATTGTTCGTATAAGTGTCGCGAGTGCCACGAGTGCCGCGCTGGGGAGATTTGTTCGTATAAGTGTCGCGAGTGTCCCAAGTGCCGCGCCGGGGAGATTTGTTCGTATAAGTGTCGCGAGTGTCCCAAGTGCCGCGCTGGAGGGAATTGTTGATTTTGCTGCCGCGCCTGCCGCACGTGTTGCGGCGGGGCGGGCGGTTTGGACGGACCTCTATCCCCCGGCCCCTTTCCCCGGCGCGGGGAAAGGGGTGCCCAGGTGATGAGGCCGTGAGGTGGTCGGCGGCAGGCGGTGCTTGGCGCTGGCGGTTGGGGCGCTGGGCGACTGCGGTTGGTAAGGTAGGCGGTAGCGCTGGGGCGGCGCGGCCGAGGGCGGGTGCCATAGCTTGTTTCTACAATTTAAATGTCCTACTAACAAGGGGCAATCTTGGGCGGCAATTTCAGGCGGCGGGCGCGGGGAATTCTACACATTTCGGGCCGGGGAGGGTACAATGCCAGCGCTGTGAGGGCCCATAGCTCAATGGCAGAGCGCGCGGCTCATAACCGCTTGGTTGCAGGTTCGAGCCCTGCTGGGCCCACTCTCATCCACGTTCGGCGCTCCGCACAAATCGCAAGGGGGCGCTTTGAGTCCGCTGATCACCGACAGGAGAACCCCCCCCGATGCCGTCGACGCCGGAACCTCTTGGGATTGATTACATTCGCTACAACAATTGGGCCAACCAGCAATTGCTGGCGCTGTGCGGGCCGTTGACCGAGGCGCAGTTGGCGACCGAAGCGCCGGGCGCGTTCGGCTCGATCCGCGAAACGCTGGAGCACCTGCTGCGGGCTGAGGCGGACTATGTGGGCCGGATGACGGGCGTGGAGCCGCAGCCGCCGTTTGCGTGGAAGTCTGGCGCGAGTGTGGCGCAGATGGCGGCGTTCGCGGCGCAGGTGGGCGCAGCCCTGCTGGAGACGATGGAGCGGGTGGGGCCGCTGGACCTGGTGCACGAGTCGGCCGGGAAGCTGCACCTCCACTATCAGGCGCGGGTGCTGTTCCTGCAGGTGGTTATTCATGGGGTGGAGCACCGCACAAACATTACGACGCTGCTGAACCAGTGGAAGTTAGCGCTGCCGGAGTTGGACGCCTGGGGCTTGATGTGGACGCACCAGGCGGAGTTTGCGGTGAAGGAGTGGTCGGAGGCGTAAAGCGGGGGGGGCGGGCTGGTGCTGTCGGTGGTGCAGCGCAAATGGTCGGCGGTGGGGGGCACAGGCCGGCGCTGGCTGCTGGCCGGGCTGTTGTGCGCGGCGTTCGGCGCGTTTATCGTCAGCGCACCGAGCAATCAGGGGGTGTGGACGTATGGCGATGTGGTGCTGTCGGTGGCGACGGCGCTGCGCGGCGACGCGCCGATGGCTGAGCTAGCCCAAGACATTTACGGCTTTAGGGCGCTGGGGTGGGGGCTGAACCCGTATGCCAATCTGCATACGGCGATGCCGCTGCTGGGGGTCGAGTGGGCCGATGAGGTGCCGACGACGCACCCTCCGACGGCGTTTCTGTTGGTGGCGCCGATTGCCTGGCTGCCGCTGCGCCTGGCGTTTGCGGCGTGGGCCTGGCTGATGCTGGCGGCTATCATCGTGGCGCTGCGGGCGTATGAGTTCTCGTGGCCGGCGGCGGTGGCGCTGGGGCTGCTGGCGCTGCTGTGGCCGCCGACGATCACAGCGTTGGGCAATCTGCCGGGCGTTTGGATGGTGGGCCTGGCGTTGGCCTATCAGCAGCGCCAGCGCCACCCGTTTTTGGCTGGGGCCTGGGTGGCGGTGGCGTCGTTTACGAAGCTGCTGCCGGCCGGGTTGCTGGTGCTGTTTGTGGTGCAGCGCAAATGGTCGGCGGTGGCGGGGTTCGGGCTGACGTGGGCGGTGGCGCTGGCCGGGCTGCTGGCGCTGGCCCCGGAGGTGCTGACCCAGTACCTGGCGACCTACCAGAGCGCGGCGGTGGGATGGATCGTGTGGTTTGGCAACGCCAGCCCGTTGGTGTTCCTGTACCGTAATTTTGGGCTGGGCGGGCTGGGCGTCGGCTTGTATGGGCTGCTGGCGATCGTGGCGCTGAACTGGCGCAGTTGGTTGAAGCCGACGGGCAACATTACGCCGGAGGCCTGGCGCTTGTTCTCGCTGCTGGCGGTGGTGCTGCTGCCGATTGCGTGGGCCTACTCGATTGCGCCGCTGTACCCCGACCTGCTGCGCCTGGCGCGTGAGTGGTCGCCCCGGCGCGTGTTGGGGTGGCTGGCGCTGGCCGGCCCGGTGGTGGCGCTGGGGCTGGGCTGGCCGTCGATTGGGCTGGTGCTGCTGTTGCTGCTGCCGTATGGTTTGAGCTGGTTCTTCGTTGGGCCGGCGGCGCATGGGGTGGGGTCAACGAAGACTGCTATGAGTTGAGCGCGGCTAAGCGTTGGACAAGGAACCATAGCGCGAGTGTATTTCAGTGTGGGGGCAAAAACCTCAGTACCGGCGACGCCTGCGCAATGTGTAGGGTTGGGCTAATCCGCGCGCCCGCCGCCGGGTGATTGACTTACCGGCCCGCGGTTCCCGGCGACCAGCAGGTTTACACGCCCTTGAGGGCCGCTGCCGCTTTGGGCCAGCCAGAAATTTTTACCAGGGGCGGGTGGGCTTGCC
>JBBRZY010000775.1:0-2688 GCA_038252885.1 Anaerolineales bacterium
GCGGGTGCGAAAGCGGCTGGGGGGTGCTCCGAATCTTGATGGGTGATAATTGCAAACCGTTCGGTGGTATGCCCATAATGTGCTTGACGTAGGCGGGGAGGCCCTGGAGTTGGGTAGGGGGTGCTATCTGCCGTTTTGCAATTTATCCTTTTCCTTTCAGCCGACCGCCTCGGGCAGCGGGCAAGACAACAGTTCGACGATTGTCCATCTGTGGTCGGTTACGCCGACCGCCTGGGCGGGCGTTCGGGAGCGAAAGCGTTGGGGCAAGCGTTTCCCGCCGCGCAGCCGGGGCTGGGCGAATGGTTCGCTGAGAGACGCGTGCGGACGGGTGAAGTGGTAATACGCCCTCCACCACTCGAGATGGAACATCAACTCGGCTGACGATTGAGCGAGGCCCCAGTGTGGCGGGTCAATGCCGTGACGGCCTGACGCACCGTCAGGTTCAACCTTTCGACGAAAGCGGTCTGGATGGTGCCCGACTCTCCGCCAGTGCGCAGTGCCGCTGTAAGTTGATCGAGTGAGCCCAGCAGGGCGCGGCGCTCAACCCGGACGAGGCGCCGTCGGCGACCCGCACCTGCTCCGCAGTTGGGGCAGGTGTAATGTTTGACGACTTGACCGTATAGAAGTTCGGCGCGGACATGCCACTGGCGTGTTGGCCGGCCCAGGGTCTCAACCCAGCCACCGAAGTGGGCCGTTAGCGCGTAGAAGTACAACTTCAAGCCATCGCTGGTGAAGATGGGGAGCCAATCCGGTGCCAGCACTTTCACAAGCGCGTGCGCGACTGCATGAGCCAAGGGTTGAGAACGCGGCCCGACTTTCAGCACAGCGATGATTTTAGTGCGGGCGTCGACGGCGAACCAAACCCAGAGCGCGTCAGTCCCGTGACGGGTCTTGGTGCACAGTTCATCCAATTGAACGTGTCGGAGCTTCAGGTTTTGGAATAGCCGCTCGTGCAGTGAGGTGGCGTGTAGGCCGGCCCGCGTCACCCAGGTTCGGATCGTGAATTCGCCATGCCCGAAGACCCGTACGGCAGCCCCAACACTCAAGCCTTCGGCCAGGGCGCTGAGGACTTCCCCCACGCGACGTGCGGGGGTTTTGAGGCGGTACAAGACCGTGCCATAACGGACGCTGAACTTCGTCTGGCAGGCCTGGCACTTGATATCCCGGATGTATTCGTGGCGACCATGGCCACCGTAGCCGACGAGGGCGTGGATCTGGTCATCAGTGATGCCATAGTACAAGCAGCCGGAGTTGGGACAGGCGTACCCGGCGGTCACGATACGTTTTTTGCGGCCCCGCACGCTTTTGACTTGTGAATACGGCTTGGGTGGTGTTGACGCTGGCGGGAGACCCGGTTGAGCGGCACGACACGCGGGGCAGTCGTCCGGGGTGCGCGGTTTGAGTGGACGTGGCGATGGCTTGGCGTCGAGGTGGGCACGAGTAGTAGCCGGAGTTGGCCGATGCCGCTTGGTCCACAATAAGATGAAGCTGACAACCAGCAGAATGAGCAGCCAGCCTTCGGACTTTGCCATCTTCGCCTCACTCGCGCTCTGGTCGGGTGAGGATGCACTGGGGTGGGGTGCGCGTCAAGGGTGGTGAATTATCCCCCACGGATAGCGGGACGACCCACACCTCAATAGGCCAATATTGCCGACAAAATAGGTGGATGAGGGGGGTAGCCAGCACAGGATAAATTGGTGCTTGACACTCGAATCGCACTTGACCTACACTGTTTTCACAACTCGTCAGGCTCACAGTAGCCGGAGATCGCCGGGTCAGGCACCTGCGCCGGCCCGGAAGCCAAAAGGTAACACCCTGAGAGCGCGGCTCACACCTGCCCAGACATCAGGTGCTGGGTAACCCGGAGGCCGATGGTTCGAATCCATCCCCCGCTACTAAAAAGCCGCCGATTCCAACGAATCGGCGGCTTTTTTTGTACGCTTTAGTAGTACAACGAGACTTTCAGGTACTACGAGACTTACGGCCTTTAGACTCTGAGCGCTGCCGATACTGCTTGAGCGTGCGCTTGCGATGAGATCGATAGGCAGCGTGATTGCGATGTTGAAGATACTCGAGCGTGGCCAACAGATCGGGGCAGTTGGTCAACCCTTGTTCGATGGCGTGGGCGACCAGTTGCCGCGCTTGGGCCATGGTCAACGCCGGAGCTTTTTTTATGCATGAGGCGCACGTGCACCAAAAAGTAGTGGGCCAGAAAGGTTTGGGCCATGTGATGATGCCAGCCCCGCCAGGTGCGGGTCTCGTAGTGGTCCATACCCACTTCGCCTTTGCCTTCTTCAAAGGCGGTCTCGATCGGCCAGCGCATCCCGCTCAAGCGCACGAACTCGCTTGGAGCACTGGTGAGGGCCGCATTGCTCAAGTAGTACTTGGTCTCCGCACCGGCTCCCAAACCCCGCCGCAGGATCAGCCATTGCCGCGTGCCGGGCAATCCGCCCCGACTGTCGATGACTTTCACGAAAGCAAACTCCGCAATCAGCGGCCCCTTGCTGCCTTCCTTAAGGGTCCAAGTGTGCCAACGCGACCGCGCCAGGGACGCCGCCACGCTACGCACTTCTTGCGACGCGGGCGCGTTGGGCGCCAAGCGCGGCTTGAGCCGCGGGCGTCCCAGTGGGCCACGCCCAGGCGCTTGGATTGCGGGTTGGCGCAACCAGACGTGCGTGTCGGCTGGGA
>JBBRZY010000776.1:0-2687 GCA_038252885.1 Anaerolineales bacterium
GATGGCGCTGGCCCGCGTGGCATGGCCGTAGCCGTGCGACGAGACGAAGTAGGCCAGGTGGCGCTCAGCGCTGGGGCGGCCGCCCAGTAGGACGGCGTAGGCGTCCATTGGATCAGCCACGCGCGGCCACGGCATACACGCCGACCTCGGCCTCGGGCAGCGCCCGGCGCAAGTCGGCGCTGGTGAGGATGACGGTCGTGCCGCGCACGCCGGAGCCGATGGAAAGGTCAGCTGCGGCCAGCACGCGCTCGTCAATCAGCACGCGCATCGGCTGCGGCAAGCCGAATGGCCCGACGGCACCGGCCACGTAGCCGGTGGAGGCGAGCAACTCCGGCTCGGTGGCGGTGGTCAGGCGGCTCTGGCCCAAGTAGCGGCGCAGCGCCTTCCAATCTACCTGGTGGGCGCCGGCTACCAGCACCATGACAAATTCGCCGGCGCCGACGCGAAAGACGATGCTGCGCACAACTTGCTCGGGGCGCTGGCCGCGCTCCTCGGCCGCCTGTTCGAGCGAGTGCACGGGGCCGGCGTGGCGAAAGAGGCGATACGGCGCGGGCAACGCGTCGAGCGCGCGGCTGACGGGCGTGGGGTCAATGGGAACTTCAGCGGAGGACATAGGTGTAGGCGCTCCCGCGCCGCCCGACGGCGGTAAACAGGGCCATGCGCCGCAGGCAGTAGGCCATTTTCTGGGCGAGGCCATGCGGCACGTGCGCCGCCCGCGCCAGGTCACGCGTGGTGAAGGGCTGGGCCAGGGCAGCCGGTACGAAGCAGGCGCAGTCGGCTGGGCCGGCGAGCACCAGGCGGTCTACGACTTCGACCAAACGGCGGTCGCTGACGCGGTAGTCGCGGCCCCAGCGGCGGCGGCGTGAGGCGTCGGGCGTGCGGACTTCTTCCTCGCGCACCAGGACGACCTCCAGGGTGAAGTTCGGGTTCGAGAGCAGTTCGGGGAAGCTGACTAATTCGGTGAATAGCTCGGCCGCGCTGCCGCGCCGCGGTGACTTGCGGCGGCTGACCTGCTTCAGGCCATCGGCGGCGAGGCGCACGATCCAGCGCTCGACAGCCACGGGATGGATCAGGCGCACCGCATGGGTGGCGGTGAGCTTCTGCAGCTTGCGGCGGATGGCGGCGAAGTTGTGCGTCTGAATCTCAATGATGGACTCGCCGCGCAGGATGTCGATCACAAAGCCGTCGAGCTTGGCCTCGATCAGGTCACCGGGCTGCGTGTACCAGGCCTTGAGGCCGGCGTGCAACGCGGTTTCGCGGAGCGTGCCGATGCCGGTCATCAGTAGATGAACGTCGCGTCGCCAAAGGAATAGAAGCGGTAGCCAGCGGCCTTGGCGGCTTCATAAGTTGCCAGCACTCGTTCGCGGCCAGCGAAGGCGGAGATGAGCATCAGCAGGGTGGAGCGCGGCAGGTGGAAGTTGGTGAGCATAGCGTCCACGACTTTGAACGTGTAGCCGGGCAGGATGAAGAGGTTGGTCGCGCCGAGCAGCGGGGCTACGGCGTCACCGGGCGCGGCCGCGCGCGCGGCGCTTTCGAGCGTGCGGACGGAGGTGGTGCCAACGGCGACCACGCGCCGGCCATCGCGCTTGGCGGCGTTGACGCGGCCGGCCACTTCAGTCGAGAGGTCGCACCACTCGCCGTGCATGGCGTGGGTCGCCGCGTCGTCCTCAGAAACCGGCATGAACGTATCGAGGCCAACGTGCAGCGTGACGTAGGCGATCTCCACCCCGGCGGCTTGAATTGACTGCAGCAATTCGGGCGTGAAGTGCAGGCCAGCGGTGGGCGCGGCGGCCGAGCCGGCCCGCTCGGCATACACCGTCTGGTAGCGCTCGCGGTAGCTGGTCTCGGTATGAATGTAGGGCGGCAGCGGCACATGGCCGATGCGCTCTAGCAGCGGCTCGACCGGCTGGTTGAACTCGACCAGGCGACGTGAGCCATCGTAAGCTTCGCGCACGGTGACGAGCAGGCCAGGCTCGCCGTCAATGGTGAGCTCGCTGCCGGGCGGCAGGCCGCGCCCGCCCACCAGCGCCTCCCAGTGCAGCGCGCTACGCGCACTCAGCAGGAGCACCTCGGCCTTGCCGCCGGTCTTAACCTTGTGGGCCAATAGGCGGGCGGGGATGACGCGCGTGTTGTTGAGAATCAGCAGGTCGCCGGGGCGCAAGAAGCGGCCGAGGTCACGCACGTGCGCGTGGGTCAACGCGCCAGTGCTGCGATCAAGCGCCAGCAGGCGGGCGGCGTCGCGCGGCTCCACCGGCTGCTGGGCGATGAACTCCACCGGCAGGTCGTAATCGAAGTCGGAAGTTTTCACGGGTGCGGAGAAGTTAGCGGCGGAAGTAGCGCAGGGCCAGGTTGAGCAGCACGGTCAGCACAATGCTGACGATGATTGAGGTGGCGCACGGAAAGTAGCCCGTGAAGTTGCCGCTTTGGAAGCTGAAGTCGCCTGGCAGCCGGCCGAGGGGCACGCCGAGGCGGCCCACCACCCACACCAGCGCGCCCACGACCACCAACCCCAGGCCGAGCACAACGATCCACTTGCCGATTCCGCTGACGTCCGGCATGGGTTACGGCGCAAGCGGCAAGCGCCCTTGTTCGCTGCCCTGGAACGGCACACCCATGTGCTCGTAGCCGGTTCGGGTGACGACCCGGCCGCGCGGGGTGCGGTCGAGGAATCCGCGCTGGAGCAGATA
>JBBRZY010000777.1:0-2681 GCA_038252885.1 Anaerolineales bacterium
GCCGCGCGCCCGGCCGTAAGCGAGTTGATCGACCGCCATAGCATTGGTCACGTGGACGACATACAGCGGCGCGCCGGCCATGCCTGCCAACGCCACGGCGCGCATGGTGGCTTCGGCCTCGGCCCAGGCCGGGCGCGTGAGGGCGTGCCACTCGGGCGTCAGGTGGCCCTCGCCGACGGCCTTGTCGACCAAGATTTGGATGGCGTCGCCGTTCTCGGCGTGGACCATCGTGAGCATGCCGGCTTCGGCGGCCTTGAGCAGTGACTTGAAGAAGGTGGCGTCATCTACCTGGAGGACGTTTTTGTAGGCCAGGAAGAGCTTGATGGAGGTGACGCCCTCGGCCGCCAGGGTGGGGATTTCTTCGAGCACAGTGGGAGTCAGGTCGGTGATGCCGACGTGAAAGCCGTAGTCGATGACGGCCTTGGAGCCGGACTTTTCATGCCACTTGTCGAGCGTCTGGTGCAGGGTGTCGCCCTTGACCTGCATGGCGAAGTCGAGGTGGGTGGTGGTGCCGCCAAAGGCCGCCGCCTTGTGACCGGAGTAGAAGTCGTCTGAGGCCTTGGTGCCGCCAAAGGGCAGGTCGAGGTGGGTATGGACGTCGATGCCGCCGGGCAGCAGGTATTTGCCGGTAGCGTCGACCACCTGCGCGCCGTCGGCCGGCAGGTCGCGACCAACGAGGGCGATCTTGCCATCAGCCAGGAGTATGTCGGCCGGGTAGGTCTCCGAAGCGGTGACGAGGGTGCCGTTCTTGATGAGGGTCTTCATAGGGCCTCCAGGGGAGAGGAGCTTTGGCCACGAATTACACGAATTTCACCAATGGAGTAAGGGAAGCTAATCGGCTGCGCCAGAGTCGGAGTGGTGAAAGACCAGAAGATGCACATTAGCGCGCCATGTCGGGCGGTTGGACTTGGAACATGTGATAGGCCAGAAACCCCGCCAGCCCGTCCGCGCCCGAGGTGTGGCCGACCGACACCAGCGCACGCACGGCGGCGGGCAGGTCGCGCTGCGGGTCAATAGCCGCCGCGAAGACGGCGTGCCAGTAGGAGGCGCACTCGCCACGGGCGGCGGCGCGCAGGTAGGCGGCGGAGAGCGTGGTGGTGCGGGCGCTCATGGCAGCAGCCAGGGCAGCGCAGCGGGCGACGGCGGCGGGGCCGTACAGGCCGGCGTGGGCGGCTAGAAAGACGCCGAGGGCAAAGTCGTCGCCAGCGGGGGTCAGCCCCCCACCCAACCCGGCCAGCTGCAGCGCGCCTCGTTCGGCCTGCGCCCAGGCGCCGGCGGCGAGGCCGCCCACGAGGTGGGCGGCACCGGCTTGGGCGAATTTTACCAACGCCGGGGCAAGCACCGAAGACGGATGGTCGCCCAGCAAAAATAACTCAAGTAACGAGCCAGTCGGCGCGTGATCGGCGGCCAGGGCGGCCAGCGCCTCCAAGCGGGCCGGCTCGGCCGCGAGCGCCGCCTGAACCGCGGGCCAGGCCGGGGCGGCGTCCCAGAGCACGGCGTCGCCGTAAGTGATGACGAGCGGGCCAACGCCGAGCACGCCGGGCCGCACCAGCACGACACTATCGGCGGTGACGGCGGCGAAGGGTTCAGACACGCCCGCCTCAACCACCAGGCCAAAGGGCGTCAGGCCGCGCGTGGCGCTGACGAGGGCCAAGACCTGCCCGGCGTCGTCCACCAGGTTACAGGCATGGTCGAAGGCGTTGAGCACGCGGGCCGACCGACCGGATGCCAACCAGGCCTGAGCGGCGCGGGTGGTGTGGGTCGCCGTGGCGCGCAGGGCGGCGGGTTGGGTAGCCGCGAGGCGACGCAGGCTAGGCATCGCCCACCGCCGGGCCAGCTTTAGCGGCCTCCGCCAGCGTCCACAGGCGGCTGGGGCTGAGGGGAATTTCGAGCAGCTCCAGGCCGGGGATTTGCAGCGCGTTCTCAATCGCCTGCGCGAACAGCGGGCCAACGGGGATCGCGCCGGCCTCGCCCGCGCCCTTGACGCCCATGGGGTTGAGCGGCGAGGGCGTAACCGTGTGGCCGGTGGTCACGTGCGGCACGTCGAGCGCCGTGGGCAGCAGGTAGTCCATGAAGGTGCCGGTGAGCAACTGGCCGTTGTCGTCGAAGATCAACTGCTCGTAGAAGGCGTTGCCGATGCCCTGCGCCACGCCGCCGATCACCTGGCCTTCGAGGATCAGCGGGTTGAGCACCGTGCCGCAATCGTGGACGACGACGTAGTGCGTCACCTCGACCGCGAAGGTCTCGGGGTCCACCTCGCAGATCAGGGCGTGCACCCCAGCGGCGGTCGCGCCGCTCTTGGGGCCAAAGTAGTTCGTGGCTTCTAGCCCCGGCACGGTGCCTGGTTTGACCGCGCCCCGCAGCGGGTTGGCCTGGGCGGCCAGCTCGCCCAGCTTGATGGTGCGGTCGGGCACGCCGCGCACGCGCACCTCGCCGCCGCTGATTTCCAGGTCGGCTTCGTCGGCTTCAAAGTGTTCGGCGGCCAGGCGCAGCACCTTGGCGGGCACATCCTTGGCGGCCTCGTTCACAGCGTTGCCGGCCACCACCGCGCCCCGGCTGGCGAACGTGCCGGCCCCCCAATAGAACTGGTCGGTGTCGCCGGTCACGACCTCCACATCGCGCACATCCACGCCCAACTGGTCGGCCACGATCTGCGCGAAGCTGGTGAAGTGCCCCTGCCC
>JBBRZY010000778.1:0-2680 GCA_038252885.1 Anaerolineales bacterium
GCCGCGCCCCACTTCCGTTTGGCAAAAGATGCCGGTATGATGAGCCGGTGCCCGCGCTGATTGCGGGCCATAGCAGGAGAGTCACATGCGCATTACCGACCTCAAAACCTACCCCCTGTGGGTCAACGGCCGCAACCTGTTGGTCATCAAGATCGAGACGGACGAGGGCCTGTTTGGCCTGGGTGAGTCCGGCCTGAGCTTTCGGGAGCAGGCCGTCATGGGCGCGCTCCGGCACTACCGCGAGTGGCTGATCGGACGCGACCCGATGCAGCGCGGCCGGCTGTGGCAGGAGCTCTACCGCAGCCAATACTTTGAAGGCGGGCGCGTGCTGCTGGCGGCCCAGAGCGCCATCGACATGGCCCTCTACGATATCGCCGGCAAGGCGCTGGGCGTGCCGGTCTACCAACTGTTGGGCGGCAAGCAGCGCGACCTGATCCCGTGTTTCGCCACCGCCAATGGCCGCGACGCCGACGAAATGCTGGGCGAGATCAAGCTGCTGTGGGACAGCGGCTGGAAGGTCATCCGCACCATCTCGATCATGCCGCCCGGCAGCCCGCCCGACGTGTTCGAGCCACGCGAGAGCCTGCCCTACATGGCCGAGATCATGACAGCGGCGCGCGCGCTGCTGGGCAGCAGCGCAGTGCTGGGCATCGACTATCACACCCGCCTGTCGGTGGCCGAAGCGGCTTCCTACTGCCAGCGCATGCCGCGCGCCACGCTCGACTTCATTGAGGAGCCCATCCGCGATGAGAGCCCGGAGGCCTACGCCGCGCTGCGCCAGTTGACCGATGTGCCGTTCGCGGTTGGCGAAGAGTTCGCCAGTAAGTGGCAGTTTCAACCCTTCCTGGAGCGCCATCTGACCGACTTTGCGCGGGTGGATATCTGCAACGTGGGCGGCTTCACCGAGGCCATGAAGGTGGCCGGCTGGGCCGAGACGCACTACATCGACCTGATGCCGCACAACCCGCTCGGCCCGGTGTGCACCGCCGCCACGCTGCACCTGAGCGCGGCCGTCGCCAACTTTGCCTGGCTCGAAAGCCGCGAGAGCCCGACCGAAAGTATCTTCGGCGAGGACGGCGACCGGCTGTTCCCGGTGCGGCCCAAGCTGGTGGGTGCGAACTACCCGGTTCCGGAAGCGCCCGGCCTGGGCGTAGAGTTCGACGAAGAAGCGGCCCAGGCCCAGACCTGGCACTATTATGAAGCGCCCCACTGGCGCCGGAACGACGGCTCGGTGCAAAACTGGTGAGGGGAGGCGGGGAAAGGCGCGCACCAGGGCGGACTGGTCAAATAAATCGGAAAGCGGGTGAACGTTTCGGGCGTAGGGCGGATAGGGGGTTTGGCAACGCAGCGGACCCGGCCCTAAGCCAAAACTACACCCATTTAGGGCGCAATAGTGGGCCAGGGCGGCCATAATCTCATTGCCGTCTCAGGAAACGGTGCTACATTGGGCAGACCGGCCCCGGCGCGCACTTGCCGCCCAGCCGCCTACCCCGCCGCGGATCAAGGATGACTGAAGACACCAACCAGCCGCCTACGCGACCTCGCCCGGCGCTCGGCCCCCTGCTGCGGGGCGCGGGGCTGTTTGGGGCAGGCCTCGTCGCCGCCCTGGCCGCGCTGCTGCTCTACCGCGTCATCTTTCCGCCCGCCCCTGGCATCACACAGCAAGACATCAACAACGCCATCGCGTCGGTCATGGCCTCGGCCACCCCGCCGGCCGCGTTCTCGGCCAGCGTCTATGAGATCATCCAGCCCTCGCTGGTGCTGATCCAGGCGCAAGGGCCGGGCGGCGTGAACGACGCCAGCCTGGGCAGCGGCGTCATCGTGGACACCAGCGGCTCGATCCTCACCAGCCTGCATGTCGTCGCCGAGGCCGTCAGCATCACCGTCACCTTTGCCGACGGCACGCAGTCGAGCGCGCACGTCACGGTTGCCCAGGCGGTGAACGACATCGCCGTGCTGGTGGCCGACCAACTGCCCCAGGTGGTGGTGCCAGCCGTGCTGGGCAACCCCGGCGGCCTGCACATCGGTGACGAAGCCTTTGCGGTGGGCAACCCGTTTGGGCTGTACGGCTCGATCAGCGCCGGGGTGATCTCGGGCCTCAACCGGTCGTTCACGCCGGTGGGCGGCGTGCAGGAACTCACGGGGCTGATTCAAATTGACGCCGCCGTCAACCCCGGCAACAGCGGCGGCCCGCTGGTGAACCGGCAGGGGCAGGTCATCGGCATTGTGGCCGCGCTGGTCAACCCCACCAAGGACGACGTCTTCATCGGCATCGGCTTTGCAGTGCCGATCAATCTGGCCGGGCCAGCCGCCGGCGTGCCGCAATATTAGCCGGCGCTCACACCGCCGAAGGAGAACAGGGTGGACCATAAACCAAACCTCGCACTGGCCAAACCGATGGAGCAAGTGCTTTACGAGGTCAAAAAAGTCATCGTCGGGCAAGACAACCTGCTCGAACGGCTGGTGGTCGCGCTGCTGGCGCGCGGGCACATCCTGGTCGAAGGTGTGCCGGGGCTGGCCAAGACCATGGCCATCAAGACCCTGGCCGACGCCATCGGCGGTGAGTTCAAGCGCATCCAGTTCACGCCCGACCTGGTGCCGGCCGACCTGGTGGGCACGCGCATCTACAACCAGAAGACCGGCGAGTTCAACATCTCGCTGGGGCCGGTGTTCGCCAACC
>JBBRZY010000779.1:0-2679 GCA_038252885.1 Anaerolineales bacterium
CCCCGGCCCGATTCAGACGCGCATGATGCAGTCGCTGGCCGAGCAGCTCAACCCGGCCGAGCCGGTGGCAGTCGTGCGCGCCAACACCGCCCGCAACCCGCTCGGCCGCTATGGCGAGCCGGACGAAGTGGCGCGGGTGGTGGTCTTCCTGGCCTCCGACGATGCGGCCTACGTCAACGGCGCGGCCTGGATGATCGACGGCGGGCGCACGGCGATCTAGCGCGGGCGGTTGGGTCGCCCTCACCCCGGCCCTCCCCTGAAGGGGAGGGTGCCCACGTGATCGGGTGATTGCAAATCACAAACACCTGCACCACCGTCAGGTGCGTGTCAGCGATCAAAAATCATCAATCAGCAATCAAAAATCCGCAATCCCCCTTGACTCTACCTCCAAAACATGTTAAAACGGCGTGATCCATGCACACGTGTGCGTAAATCATGCCGACCACGACGATCACGATCAAAGACATTGCGCGCAAGGCTGGCGTATCACATTCCACGGTCTCGCGTGCGTTGCGGGACGATGGCGTGATCCCGGCGCGCACGACGCAGCGCATTAAACGGCTGGCGGCGCGCATGGGCTACGTGCCCAGCGCGGCGGCGCGCAGCCTGAAGACACAGCACTCCGGCGCTCTGGGTGTGCTGGTCAGCAACATCGCCGATCCGTTTCTGGGCGAGTTGGTGCGCGGCATCGAGGACGGCGTGGTCGCGGCGGGTTACAGCCTGTTCCTGGCCGACTCGCACCGCGACGCCGAACGGGCCAAGTCCAATCTGCGCGCGCTGGCCGAGCGGCGCGTAGAAGGGGCCATCATCTGCTCGTCGGCCATCAACCCCAATCAGTTGGCCGAGCTAAGCCAGTTTGGCGTGCCGTTGGTGTTGGTCAACAACCTGGTGGGCGGGCAGTTTGCGCACGGGCTGGCGATTGACGACGCGCACGGCGGCCGGCTGATGACGCGCCACCTGTTGGCGCTGGGCCACAAACGAATTGCCTATTTGGGCAACGCGGCCGGCGGGCAATCGAGCCTCGACCGGCGCGCGGGCTACCGGGCCGCGTTGGCGGCGGCCGGCGTGAAGCGCAACCCCGCCTGGGAGCTCACCGGGCCGAGCGGGCGGCCGGAGGGCGGCGTGGCTGGGGCGGAGGCGTTCTTGGCGCTGCGCCCGCGCCCAACCGCGTTGTTCTGCTTCAACGACTTGATGGCGCTAGGTGTGCTCCAGCGCCTCAAGCAGGCTGGGCTGCGGCTGCCGGCCGACTGCTCGGTGGGCGGCTTCGACGACGTGTTTGTGGCCGAGTACGCCGACCCGCCCTTGACGACGATTGTGCAGCCGAAGTACCAACTGGGGCGCGATGCTGCCGCGCTGATGTTCGCGCTGCTGGCAGGGCCACGGCCGGCCGAGCCGCGCGTCAAACGCATGCCAGGGACGCTGCTGGTGCGGGCCTCGACCGCGCCGCCGGGAGGCGCATAATGACTACCAACCCCTCGCTGCTCGTGCGGCCTGACCCGGCCGCCTTGGAATACCTCCATATTTCGCCGGCCAGCGCCGGCTGGGAGCACCTGCACTTCGCGGCGCGGCGCATGACGGCCGGGCAGACGTGGGCGTTCGACACCGGCGAGCACGAGTTTGCGCTGGTGGTCATGGGCGGCACGTGCGCGGTGACCTCGTCGCGCGGGGCATGGCCGACCATTGGCCGCCGGCCGCACGTGTTCGCCGGGATGCCCTTTGCGCTCTATCTGCCGCGCCGCACGAGCTTCACGCTGACGGCGCTCTCTGACAACCTGGACCTGGCCTATGGCTGGTGCGCCACCGATCAAGACCATCCGGCCGCGCTCATCACCCCGGCCCAGGCGCCCATCGAGTTGCGCGGCGGCGGCAATGCCTCGCGCCAGATCAACAGCCTGCTGCCGCCTGGGTTCGACTGCCACCGGCTGATCGTGGTCGAGGTCTTCACGCCCTCCGGTAACTGGAGCTCGTATCCACCGCACAAGCACGACGTGCACCGGGTGAACGCCAGCGGCTCAATCGTCGAGGCCGATCTGGAAGAGGTCTACTTTTACAAGTTCGGCCGTGTGAACGATCTGGCGGCTTCGGCGGGCGGCTACGCCTACCAACAAGTGTATACCGCTGACGGCCGGCTAGACGCGCTCATGCAGGCCCGCCACGATGACGCGGTGCTGGTTCCGGAGGGCTACCACCCGGTGGCCGCTGCGCCCGGTTTTCACACCTACTACCTCAACTTCCTGGCCGGGTCGGCGCAGTCGCTGGCAAACTTTGACGATCCGGCGCTGGCCTGGATCAAAGACCAGTGGCCGCCTATGGACGCGCGCCTCCCCTTGGTCAACCCCGGAATGGAAGCCTAACGCATGGCAGCGCCGGCCAAGCGCCTCGACCTGGTCTCGATGGGCCGGTGCGGCGTGGACTTGTACTCCAACGACATCGGCCGGCCCTTGCGCGAGGCCAAGTCGTTCAACAGCTACGTGGGCGGCTGCCCCACCAACGTGGCGGTGGGCACGCGCCGGCTGGGCCTCCACACGGCCCTGCTAACCCGCATCGGCGTCGAGCCCATGGGCGACTTCATCTGGCACTTCCTCGAGGCCGAAGGCGTGCAGTTAGACGCCGTGGTGCGTGATTCGCAGCACTTATGTGGCCTGGTGGTGCTGGGTATCGAGCCGCCCGACAAGTTTC
>JBBRZY010000780.1:0-2678 GCA_038252885.1 Anaerolineales bacterium
ATGGCCCGCGCCACCGTCTGGCTCATCAGAAACACGCCTTTGAGGTTGACGTCCAGCGTGCGGTTCCACTCCCACTCGTCCATCTTCAGCGCCGCGCTGGTGGGCGCACTGTGGGCCGCGTTCACCAGCCCGGCCAGCCGCTCGCCCGCCTCCAGCAGCCCGTACAGCAGCGTCTGCGCGCCCATCTTGTTCGACACATCGGCCGTGGCCGCCTGCGCCCGCCCGCCCGCCGCCGTGATCGCATCGGCCGTGCGCTGCGCGCTGTCGGGGTTCACATCAATCGCCACTACGCGCCAGCCGGCCGCGCCCACGGCCAACGCTGCCGCCTCGCCCGTGCCGCGCCCCGCGCCCGTCACCAGCACCACCGCCTGCTCGGCGCTCATTCTGGTTGCGCTCCCGCCGCGCGCCGGCTGGTCGACCACCAGATCAACACCAGCCCGATCAGCAGATACAGCCCGAACAGCGCCAGCCAGACCCACACGCCCACGCGGCCCCAGTCGACCGTCTGCGTGCGGGCGTTGGTGATGACCACGCTAAAGATCGCCAGCACCCCCAGCCCGGCGGTCGCCAGGCCCACTGCCAGCCGTTCGGACGGGGCCGCCCACTGCGCCAGCCCCAGCATCGCCACCGCCGTGGCCGTGAAGATCGCGCTGTAGATGCGGGCGTGCATCGCATCGATCACCCACGGCCAGTGCGCGGCCACCACTGCGGGGAACAGAAACAGCCCCGAGCCATAGACCAGGAACAGCAGCGCCAGCCCCATGAGCACCACGCCCCAGACGGCCGGCGTGGCATCGGCCACCGGCGCGGGCCAGGCGCGGTAGCGCACCAGCGACACGGCCGAGCTGAGCGCCAGGCCAATGAAGATCACAAACCAGGCATAGGTGGTCCAGTTGGTGAAGACAAAGCGCGGCAGCGACACCAGCGACACCAGCAGCACGGTGGCGCTAAAGACAAACATCATCGGTGTGACCACGCGCGCCGGGAACCAGCGCCCGCCCACCGCCGCCACCAGGATCCCCAGCGCCGAGGCCAGGTAGAAGCCGCCAAAGAAGCGCGCGTTGAACGGGCCGATGTCCCACGGCCACAAGGGGCGCGTGGCCGCGGGCTGGAAGAACAACCCCCCGCCCGCGATCACCAGCACCGGGAACACCACCCACAACACCGTCCGCAGCAGCCGCCCGATAGACGGGTTACCGGTAATAGCTGTCTTCATTGCCACTGCAGCCTCCTACATGCCCTAGATCGCCGCACTTTAGCACCGATTCCCCCGGCTGGATAGAAGGCGGAGGGGAGGTTGGCGGTTAGAAGTCGAAGGACAGAGGTCGGTAGAGGGCCTCGGGCGATGGGGTTATCGCAGACGGAGGCGAAGGTCGGAGGGTTCGGTCTAATCGGCGCGAGGCAGGCGGCGGATGAGGGCGTGGGCAAGCGACTGAAACGGCAGGCGGCCCAGACCACGCGGCGGCCAGAACGCGGCCGACGGACGCTTGCCCCCTGCGCTTGCTTATCCAAGCGCGATCTGCAGCAGCGCCTTGGGCGTCAACGCCGTCACCGGGTCCAGGTTACCCAGGCAAATCTGCACCAGCATCCGGCAGAAGTCGTCATGGCGGTTGGCGGTGCGCGCCGCCCGGTTGAGCACCCACGGCCGTAAGTACACCTCCCGCACGCGCGCGATGGTGACAAAGCTGCGCAAGAAGCGCTGCCGCAGCGCGCGCGTGTGGGCGGCGGCCGCGCGGGCCGGCGGGTGGTCACGGCGCAGCGCCTCCACCAGCCCGCCGGCCGCCGCCTCGGCGCTCTCAAGCGCGTAGTCAATGCCCTCGCCCGTCAACGGGTTCACCAGCCCAGCCGCCTCGCCGATCAGCATTAGGCCGGGGAAGGCCAGTTGCGCCGTGGGGAAGTCAAAGCGCAGCGGGTAGCCCTTGACCGCGCCTTGCAGTTTGGCCCCGGCCATGCGTTCGGCCACCAGCGGGTTGACCAGAAAATTGTCCAGCGCCTGGCGCGGCGACGGCCGGCCGCCCTGGTGGGCCTTGTCGGTGAAGTCACCCACGCCCACGTTGGCCGTCGTGGCCGAAGTCGGGAACACCCAGGCATAGCCCGGCAGCGGCACCGAGTGCATGTGGAACTCAACGGCGTCGGTCAGTTGGCCCACGCCTTCGTAATAGCCGCGCACAGCGCGCCCGTACTGCGGCGGACGCGGCAGCAGCTTGGCGCGCTCCAGCAGGCCCACGCCCGCGCCGGTGGCCAGCACAACATAGCGCGCCCGCAGCACCTCCGGCCCGCTGGGCGTCTGCACCTGCACGCCGGTGATACGCTCACCGTCGCGCGTGACGTCAGTCGCCTCCACTTGCGCGCGGTAGGTCACCCCCGCCGCCAGCGCGTGCTGCAAGATCAGTTGATCGAGCCGCAGGCGCGGCAGCACCACCAGGAAGCGCGGCAGGTCGCCGCACTCGGGGATGGGCGCGGCCACCACCTGGCCGTTGGGCGCGTAGAACCGCAGCCCGCCAATTCGGCAGCCGGCCGCCTCGACCTGGTCGAGCAGCCCCAGGTGGCGCAGCACCGCCAGCGCGCGCGGCGTCAGACCGTCGCCGCAGGTCTTGTCACGCGGGAACTCGGCCTTATCAATCAGCAGCACGTCGCGGCCGGCCCGCGCCAGCAAATACGCCAGCGCCGACCCCGCC
>JBBRZY010000781.1:0-2673 GCA_038252885.1 Anaerolineales bacterium
GACCCGCGTACAGGCGTTGACCGTCACGCAGGGGCGCATGAGCGCCGTCGTCACCGACCGGGGGACGATCCAAACCGAGGTAGTGGTCAACGCCGCCGGGCAGTGGGCGGGCGAGATCGGCCGGATGGTGGGCCTGAACTTCCCCATCATCCCCATGGCGCACCTGTACCTGATCACCCGGCCGATCGCGGGCGTGCGCAGTGACTTCCCGACCATGCGCGACCCCGACCGGCTGGTCTACTTTCGTGAGGAGGTGGGCGGGCTGATCGCCGGGGGCTACGAGCGCCAGCCGGCTCCGTGGGCGCTGGACGGCATCCCGGCCGACTTCAACCACAAGTTATTGCCGCCCGACTGGGAACGCTTTACGCCGCTGATGGAGCTGTGCATTAGCCGCGTGCCGGCGCTGGAGACGGCCGAGGTGGTGATGCTGTTGAACGGGCCGGAGGGCTTCACGCCAGATGGCGAGTATTTGCTCGGCCCGACGGCCGTCAACGGCTTCTGGATCGCCGCCGCGTTCTGCGCGCATGGGCTGGCCGGCGCGGGCGGCATCGGCAAGGCGATGGCCGAGTGGATTGTGGCCGGCCACCCGGAGTGGGACTTGTGGCGGCTGGATGTGCGGCGCTTCGGCGCGAACTATGCCAGCCAGGCCTACACGCTGGCCCGCACTGTGGAGACCTACGGCAAGTATTACGACATCCACTACCCCAACGAGGAGCGCCAGTCGGCCCGGCCGCTGCGGCTGTCGCCGGCCTACCACCGGCTGGCGGCGCTGGGCGCGCACTTCGGCGAGAAGACCGGCTGGGAGCGGCCAAACTGGTTCGAGCCGTATGCGGCCTTAGCGACGCACGGCCATAAACCGCGTGGCTGGGCAGCGCATCATTGGTCGCCCGCCATCGGCTACGAGCACCAAGCCACCCGCGAGCGCGCCGGGTTGTTCGACGAGAGCTCTTTCAGCAAGCTGGAAGTGCGCGGGCCGGGGGCGCTGGCGCTGATGCAACGGCTGTGCGCTAACGACCTCGACCGGCCAGTGGGGAGCGTGATCTACACGGCCATGCTCAACCCGCGGGGTGGGATTGAGAGCGACTTCACCGTGACGCGGCTGGCGGCCGACCACTTCTTGATCGTGACCGGAACGGCATTTGGCGAGCACGACCGCTCGTGGATCGGCCTGAACCTGCCCGCCGATGGCTCAGTGACGGCGGAGGACGTGACCTCGACGCGCGCCTGCCTGGGGTTGTGGGGGCCGCGCGCCCGCGACATCCTGGCGCGCGTGACGCGCACGGACCTGAGCAACGCGGCCTTCCCGTACCTCACCGGCCAGAGGCTGGCGGTGGGCGATGTGCCGACGCTGGCGCTGCGGGTGACCTACGTGGGTGAGCTGGGCTGGGAGCTTTACTGCCCGATGGAGTACGGGCAGCGGCTGTGGGATATTCTGTGGGAGGCGGGCCAACCGGACGGCCTGGCGGCGGGCGGCTATCGCGCGATTGACAGCCTGCGGCTAGAGAAGGGCTACCGTTATTGGAGCGCCGACATTGGCCCAGACTACACGCCGTACGAGGCCGGGCTGGGCTTCGCGGTGCGGCTGGACAAGGGCGACTTCATTGGCCGCGAGGCGCTGGTGCGCCAGAAAGCGGCGGGGCTTAAGCGCCAACTGGCGTGCGTGACGCTGGCCGACCCGGCGGCCGTCGCCATTGGCAACGAGCCGCTGCGCCACGGCGAGGAGGTGGTGGGCTGGATCACCTCCGGCGGATACGGCTACACGGTCGGGCAAAGCATTGCTTACGCCTACCTGCCTACTACCCTGGCCGCGCCGGGCACCGCGCTGGATGTCGAGTTCCTCGGCGAGCGCATACAAGCCACGGTCGTCCGCAGCCCGCTGTGGGACCCGAAGGGCGCGCGCATCAAGGCGTAAGCCCGGTAGAGGTGAGAGCGAAGCGGGCCATTGGGGACTCGAGGGACTCGGGGGACTCGGAGGCGGCCGAACTAACGGTGGATGAAAGATCGCAGCCCTAACGAGCCCGGCAATCGGTCTATTCCGGCCAGTCTGGTATCATCAATACCACTGGCTGAACAAACCACTCCTGCCACCCTTCTTCTTTTTCTTTTTCTTGGCCTTTGCTTTTAGGAGCCCATTATGGACCTGACCAACATCATCAAAGCCAATAACGTCACCCGCGACCGCTTACGGGAATTGGTGGGACGCATGAGCGATATTGACCTGACGCGCGACCTGGGCGAGGGCTGGACCATTGCGGCCGGGCTGGCGCACCTGGCCTTCTTCGACTTGCGGGTGGTGGCGCTGTTCGACCGCTGGCAGAAGACCGGCGAGGTCGCCGCGCTGCCGATGGAGGCCGACATCGTCAACGCTACGCTGCTGCCGCTGGCGCTGCTGATTGCGCCGCGCGCTGCCGCCGACCTGGCGATTGAGGCGGCCGAAGCGGCCGACAGCCGCATTGCCGAGTTGGAATTGGACATGGACTTGCAGGACAAGATCGAGGCGGCCAACACGCCCATTAAGCTCAACCGCGCCGAGCACCGCAAAGAGCACATCCGCCAGATCGAGGGCGCGCTGGTGAGCATGAGCTCGGCCCCGAAGAAGCCGAGCGTGAAGGTTTCAAGCAGCCAGAAGGAAAGCAAGTAGCGGCGGCCAAGCGCAGGACGCCGGGGGAGCCA
>JBBRZY010000782.1:0-2673 GCA_038252885.1 Anaerolineales bacterium
CCACAGACCCACCACCTATCCCCCCCCCTTTCTTTTGCCTTCCTGCGTGACCCCCCACCCCCCCCCCCCGCCCCACCCCCCCCTAGAACCCCGGCCCCCCCCCCCCCCCCCACGGCCCCACCCGTGTCCCTGACGCAGCGTCCCCGGCACCCCTTGTATTTCCCAGCCTCCCGCGCGCGACCGCTGCCTGCTTCTCCAATCAAAAATCAGAAATCACCAATCAAAAATCCGCCCTTTCTCTGCTATAATCTCCCCCCGACAACCTGGGCGTTGTACCCTTCGCCCGCCTGAGACGAGACACCAAGCAAGAAAGGGCTTGACCTCCAATGCGCGTATTGCTGCTTAAAGACGTTTATAAGTTGGGCCACGCCGGCGACATCAAAAAAGTCGCCGACGGATACGGTCGAAATTTCCTCATCCCCCAGCGCCTGGCAACCCTCGCCACCAGCGCAGCGGTCAAGCAGGCCGAAACCCTGCGCCAGAACGCCGCCATCTCCCGCTCGAAGCTCAACGCCGAGTTGGCGGGCGTGGCCGAGAAGCTCAACGGCCTGACCATCTCCTTCGCCGTCAAGGCGGGCGATACCGGCAAGCTCTACGGCTCGGTCACCACCGCCCAGATCACCGACGAGATCAAGAAGGTCTCCGGCCTCGAAATCGAGCGCCGCAACGTCGGCCACCAGCCGCTGCGCGAAGTCGGCGAGTTCAAAGTGCCGGTGCGCCTGACCAGCGACCTGATCCCCACCATCACCGTCATCCTCTTCCGCGAGGGCGAGGTCCGCAAGACCGTCGAAGCCGCCCCGGCCGCCGCTGCGCTCGAAGCCCCCGTGGCTGAAGCCGCCGCCGAAGCCGCCGCCGAAGCCGAAGCTGCAGCCGAAGCGCCCGCCGCCGAAGCTGAAGCCGAAGCCGAAGCCCCAGCCGCAACCGAAGCCAGCGCCTAAGCTGCCTCGGCGGGTAGGAGGCCAGGCTCAAGCCTGGCGTAGCACGACCTTTCTCCAGGCCGGCGGGGCCGCCACAGTGGCGCCGCCGGCCTGTTTGCCGATGTTGGGAACATGACCGAAACGGTCGGGCCATTGCTGCGCGCCGCGCGTGAGACCCTGGGGCAGACGCTCGAAGAAATCGAGGCCGTCACCCACATCCGCGCCCGCCACCTGGCCGCGCTGGAGGCCGACGACTACGCGGCCCTGCCGTCGCCGGCCCAGGCGCGCGGGTTCCTCAAGAACTACGCCCAGCACCTCGGGCTAGATTTGCAGGACATGCTCGGCCTATACGAGGCCAGCCTGAGCCGCAAGCCCAGCCCGCTGGCCGCGCGCCCGGCCGTCGTCTCGCCGCCCGCCGCCACGAACCCCGGCCAGCAGCCCGAGCCGGGCCGCGCCCGGTCAGACATCAAGGCCGCCGTGCGCCAGAGCGGGCACCCCACCCAGGTGGGCGTGCGCTCCGCCGGGCGGCCCAGCAGCGCGCCCAGCCCCACGCCCCGGCTGGCCTCCACCGTTCCGGCCAGCCCCCGGCGGCGGCTGTTCTCGGCCGACCTGCTGGTGGCGTTGGTGATCTTGGTGATGCTGGCCGCGCTGCTGGTGTGGGGCGGCTTGCAGCTCCAGGCCGCGTTTGCCCCCACCGCCACGCCCACGCTGGGCGCGCCCACTGGGGCGGCCGGCACCCCCAGCGCGGCCACGGCCACACTCGCGCCCGAGCCGTCGGCCACCGCCGCGCTGCCCACCGCCGCCGCCTCGTACGAAGGCGTGAACATCACCGTGCGGGCCGAGCAGCGCACCTGGGTCAGCGTCAGCGTGGATGGGCAGATAGCCTTTGCCGGGCTGATGCCTCCCGGCGAAGCGCGCGAATTCATTGGGCAGAGCGTGGTCGAGGTGCTCACCGGCAACGGCCTGGGCACGCGCGTCATTTGGAACGGTGCCGATCAGGGCCTGCTGGGCCAATTGGGCCAGGTGGTCACGCGGCTGTGGACGCTGGAGGGCATGGTGATCCCCACGCCCACCGCCACCCCCGCCGTCACGGCCGCGCCGGTTGCGACAGAATAAGAACAGACTGAGATAGGTAACGGTATGCCGAAAGTTCAACCCAAGCGTTTCCACCTCGTCAGCCTCGGCTGCTCGAAGAACACGGTCGACTCCGACAGCATGGCCCAGCTTTTAGGCGGGGCCGGCTTCGAGGCCACCGCCGACCCGCGCCAGGCCGAGGTGTTGATCGTCAACACCTGCGGCTTCATCGGCCCGGCCAAGCAAGAGTCGGTGGATGTGCTCAACGAGTTGGCCTCGCACAAAAAGCGCGGCCAACTGCTCATCGCCGCCGGCTGCCTCACCCAGCGCTACGGGGCCGAGGTCGCCAAGCAGGTGCCGGGGTTAGATGGCATCATCGGCACGCGCCGCTGGATGGACATTGTGGACCTGGTGCAGCGCCTGCGCGCCCAGCCGCACCCCACGCCGCTCTACCACCTGCCCGACGACGCCGTCGTCGGCTCCGATGAACAAGGCGCGCTGCGGGCCGCCGTGCAGGGCCAGAGCGCCTACATTAAGATCGCCGATGGCTGCCGCCGCCCGTGCGCCTTCTGCACCATCCCGCTCATCAAGGGCACGGCCGTCTCGCGCCCCATCCCGCTCATCCTGGCCGAGGCCCAGCGCCTGCAGGCCGCCGGCGTGCGCGAGCTGATCCTGATCGCGC
>JBBRZY010000783.1:0-2672 GCA_038252885.1 Anaerolineales bacterium
CGTGCGTAACTTGGAAGAGATCGCCAACTCGTTCGAGGGCGTGTCGCAGAGCTACGCCCTGCAGGCCGGCCGCGAAGTGCGCATCATCGTCCGGCCGGATGCGATTGATGACCTGGCCGCCCAACTCCTCAGCCGCAACATTGCCCGCAAGATCGAGGAGACCATGACCTACCCCGGCCAAATCCGGGTCACCGTCATCCGCGAGATCCGCGCCACCGAGTTAGCAAAGTAACACCGGCGCTCCCCCCCCAACAAAAAACCGGGCGACCCGATTGGGTCGCCCGGTTTGTATTAAAAGCCCGAACACGGCCGGTGCTACTGCTTGATATCCAGACGCAGCGGTGCCATGAAGGCGGCCTTGCCTTGCAGCTCGGCCCAGCGCTTGTCCGCGCCTTCCAGCCACCACTCGACCACGCTCTCGCCATTGGCGTCGTCAAAGCTCAGGGTCGGTTTACGGCGCAAGATGTTGGCCACGCCCTCCACCAGTGACGGCGCGGGCGGGTTGGTCGCCAGCCGCAGCCACTTGGTGGGCTCCCACTCCATGCGCACCTCCGAACCCAGATAGACGCCCTGCATCACAAACGGCGCGTCGGCCTTCACCACGGTCAGCAGCACGCCCCCGTAGCGGTTGTCCCAAAACGTGCCGTTCACCCGCTCGGCCAGCAGGTAGGCGTTGTTCTCCGGGGTGCGATAGAACCAGCTCGCAGCAGTTGCAGCCATCTCCACAATCTCCTTTACAGCAGCAGCCGCAGCGGCTCTTGCAGGCCGCGCTTCACGGCCTGTAAGAACTTGGCAGCCTCCGCGCCGTCGGTGACGCGGTGATCGGCCGAAATGGTGATCATCAGGCGCTGGCCGGGCACAATCGCGCCGTCTTTGACCACCGGCACCTGCCTGACCGTCCCAGTCGCCAGGATGGCGGCTTCGGGCGGGTTGATGATGGCGATGAAGTGCTCGGCGTCGAACATGCCCAGGTTGGAGATCGAGAAGGTGGAGCCTTCGATGTCGGCCCCCTGCACCTTGCCGTCGCGCACGCGCCCGACCATGGCCTTCATCTCGGCCGCAATCTGCGCCACCGACTTCGCGTCCGCGTCCTTGACCACCACGGTCAGCAGACCGCCCTCAATTGCTACGGCGTTGCCGATGTTCACGTGGCCCTTGCGCACGACCTTGTCGCCCGCGAAGGACGCGTTCAGATTCGGGAACTCGCGCAGGGCCAGCGCCGCCGCCTTGATGATGAAGTCGTTAACCGACAGCTTGCGGTCCTCGCTCACCAGCGCGTTGAGCTGCTTGCGCAGGTTCATGGCCGCTTCCATGTCCACTTCGCTGTTGATGTAGAACTGCGGCACGGTCTGCTTGCTCTCGGTCATGCGCCGCGCGATGATTTGGCGCATGCGTGTGAGCGGCACTTCCTGATCGTCGCGCGACACCACGACCGGGGCTGGTGCGGGGCGCGTCACCGTCGGGGAGCTGACCGGCGCGCCCGTCGGGGCGGCGGCGGGCGCTGCGGCGGGGTGCGGCGCGGCCAGGTAGTCTTCGACGTCCTTCTTGGTGATGCGGCCGCCGGGGCCGGTGCCGGTGATCTGGCGAATGTCCACGCCGGCCTCAGTCGCCATCTTACGGGCGATGGGTGAGGCGGGCGCGTCGTTGCCGGCAGCGGGTGCGGCTTCGGCGGGCGCAGCCTCAACCGGCGCGGCAGCCGGCGCAGCGGCCGGCGCAGCGGCCGGGGCCTTCGGCGCGGGCATTGAGCCGCCATTTTGCGCCTTGGTGCGCGCGGCGGGGGTGGGCGGTTCGGCTGGGGCCGGGGTGGCGGGTGCAGCCGAACCGCCGCCCTTGAGCGCGGCCAGGTCCACCTGCTCATCGGCCGCGCCAATGACGGCCATGATCGCGCCGACTGGCACGGGCTGGCCCTCTTCCACAATCCAACCCTTTACGACACCGGAGGCGGGCGATTCGACCTCGACCGTGGCCTTATCGGTCTCGATCTCGGCGATCACGTCGCCCTTATTAATCGTCTCGCCGTCCTTCTTCACCTTGCGCACAAGCGTGCCCTCGGCCATGTCGAAGCCGAGTTTGGGCATGGGGACTAATTCAGGCATGGCAGTTTCCCTTAATGGTGGCTAACACCAGCAGCTTATAGCACGGCCTTGACGGCGGCGACTACATCGTTGACGCTAGGAATAGCGCTCTTTTCAAGGTCCGCGCTGTAAGGCAGCGGCACTTCCTTCTGCGCCACGCGCTGGATCGGCGCGTCGAGGTAGTCAAAACACTCTTCGTACACGCGGGCGGCCACTTCGGCGCCGACGCCGTACGAGCGCCAGCCCTCTTCAACGATCACGGCCCGGTTGGTCTTCTTGAACGAGGCGTACACCGGGTCGAGGTCGAGCGGGCGCAGGCTGCGCAGGTCGATGACTTCCACGTCAATGCCTTCGCCTTCGAGCTGCTTGGCGGCCTTCATGGAGGTTTGCAGCATCTTCGAGTAGGTGATGAGCGTGACGTCTTTGCCGGGGCGCTTGATGTCGCTCTTGCCGATCGGCACCAGCACGTCTATGCCTTCGGGCACCTCGCCGCGTTCCTGGTAGAGCGTGGAGTGCTCGATAAACAGCACCGGATCGCGCCCACGGATGGCCGTCTTCAGCAGGCCCTTGGCGTCGGCCGGGGTGGCGGGAGCCACG
>JBBRZY010000784.1:0-2670 GCA_038252885.1 Anaerolineales bacterium
GCCAGGAGGGCCAGGCTCAGTTCGCTGGGCAGTGAGGGAGCAGAGTCAAGCAGGCGGGGCATACCATTCCCTGGGCCAGCAATCACACATCTGGTTCATGGTTTGCTAGTATCCAGATTATACCCTGTCTGGCGCCAAATTGGCGCTATTGGCCCTGAATATCTGGGGAACGCTCGGGGTTGGCCTGCCAGACCAACGCCAGGTGCGCACAGAGGGGTTCGGCGCGATCCCAGGGCGCCTTCGGCAGGAAGAGTCTCGTGGCGACGCTGGCGTCAACACCTACGCGACCGCCGCCGTCATCGCTGGCGGTCTTCGCGTAGCAGTTCCAGGTTGTCGGGGGCGCCGGCCGCCAGGCTAAACCGACGCCGGCGGATGTCGGCCAACAGCGGCCCTTGGCGCTGGCGATTTTCTTCGGCTTCCACGGCCTGATACAAGCGTGCGATCACTTCGGCGCTCAGCGACCGGCCCCGGCGCTGCGCCAGGCGGTACAGTCGCTCGTGCAGGTCTTCGGGAACGCGGCGGACATGCAAGGTCGCCATCGGTGGTTTCTCCTTCCGCGAACAGTTTACGTGGTTGGTTGCGGTGCGCAACTTGCAGCGCCGCCCCGCCAACAGTCGCCGCTGACCAAAGCCAACCGCAACCACTGCGCTGCTTGGCGGGCACCTCGAAGGTATCACACCGTTCTGACACACGCCCCCGGGTGAACCTCACCCCTACTGGCGTCTCCGCTGCCCCAAACTGACTTCGGAGAGATTTCGGATCGTTCTCGGACCGCCCCACCCCGCGCTCACGCTACAAATAAAGCTTCTCACTCGCCTCTGGGCGATGTTCTCTGCTTCTCTCCGTTAGCCGGCTTCTGCCTTGGCTCAAGCCGCGCTCCCGCTCGCTTACTTTGCGTACCACACACGGTGGTGATCACAGTCACGTTGCTTGAACACCAGCAGCACTCAGGACTGAGATCTAGCCAGGCCCAGACACTGGGCCGGCCTTCGATGCTCCCTGCCGAAACCTGGCTGCCTCGCGGCGGGGATGCGTAAGACCAGGAGGAACTCAGCACCATCGAGCGCCGATTGCGTCGGCCCACCAGGCTGGCGGCGAGACCTCAACTGACAACCGCACCCCAGGGCGCGGCAAAAAGAGTGCAGCGGATGGGAAAGGTAACTGGGGCGGCGGCCCCCGAGACCGACGACCGGGGTGCGTCTGGACAAAGTAGGGAGAAACCATGGGTCAAAAGAGTTGGCGGGGACAAATCCAGTACGCCCTGGAGGCCGTGGACGAGCGTGGCCACTCCAAGCACGCCGCCAAACGTGAACACGGCCACCGGCCCGGCCAGGCGGTCCCCGGTGTGTTCAGCGACGGCTACTTGAACACGGTGTTCGACCGGGCCATCACATTGACCCACTGGGTCGCCGAGCACTACCCAGACCTGCGGCGCTTCGATGAGCTTGACCCCGGCCTGATCACCGAGTACCTGGCCGAGAAGACAGCGACCTGCGCGCCCTCGACGGTCCGGACCCACCTGGCCTGCTTGCGCAAGCTCGAAGAAGCCCTGGCCGCCCGGGGCTGGATCGACGAAGCCATTGTGCTAGATGAGTGGGCAGTAGACCCAACCAAGGTCCATCGCGGCGCCTACGCCGCCGACGAGGCCGCGGCCATCGCAGACTGCATCGGCCGCCGCGACGCCCAGTACGGCCAGGCACTACGCTTCATCAGCTCGACTGGCGCACGCATCGATGAGGTATTTCACCTGCGCGGCGACAAGGTCTTCCCTGACGAGCGGCGGGTGGAGCTTTTGGGCAAGGGCGGCCGGACCCGACGCATCCAGGTGTTGCACCCGGCTGTATTGGTTGAGCTCGACCGCTCTCGGCGCTTTGTCTATCTGGAATCCGGCAATGAGCGCACCTGGAAGAACGGCCTGGAAGACGCCGTCCGCGCCACCGCCGCCCAGCTGGGCATCCAGCGGCGAGGCGTCCACGGCTTCCGGGGCACGGCCGCGACCGAGTTCCTGCAAATGAAGATGGACTTGATGGGGGCAAGCGAGCACGCGGCGCGGCGCGAGCTGGCGATGTGGCTGGGCCACAATCCACAGCGAACCGAGGTGACGTATGCCTATGTCAGCCGGAGATAGCCGTCACGCACTTGAACCGACTGTCCGTAAATCGGGTGAGCGATCAATCCGCAGCTTGTCAGTGCATGTCCCCGTTATTCGACGCTCCGCCACGCGACCGCGCCGCCGCAATCCAGAAAACACAACTCCGCGCTTTCAAGCGGTCCCAAGAGCTGGGTGACGGCCTGGCGATAGGCGCGGACTTGCCCACTGTAGCCAAACACAAGTGGGGGTAAATCTGAAGCGTCAGCCAGGGCGTTGGTCTTGAAGTCGATCAACCGCAAGCGGCCCTGGCGGTCACGGTACAACAAGTCGATGATGCCGCTGGCCGCTTGGCCGGGCACGCTAAACGGTACTTCGTGCCAGCGCTCGGCCGCGTTCAGCTCCGACCAGCGCGGGTCAGCCTGCAGACGGCCAAGCAGCCCATCAACAGCGCGCAGATGCGTATCGACCTGTTCGTCGGCCGCGTAGCCCAACTCTAGCAGCGTGGCGCGCAGCAGCCGCTCCAGAGCCGGGTCACCGGGGAAGCGCCAGCGGTGCAGCGCGGCATGCACTAAGCTGCC
>JBBRZY010000785.1:0-2666 GCA_038252885.1 Anaerolineales bacterium
CCCCCTGCCATCACCCACCGTGTTTCCCCTGCCCCGCGCTACCGCCTCAAAGCATCCGCTTCATCCGTTTTGGCGAAGCCCATCCGTTGCCGCCGCGTCGGTGTTTGTCCTACACCGAATCAGCCCGTGCGCCTACATTCGCCGCCGCCCACCGTTCGGTATAATATGGGCGTTAGCGCCGTCTACTAGACCGCCCGACGCTCTCCGTCGGGCCCACCGTTCGCCCGTTCATCATGCCCTCGCCCTGGCGTCTACTCATTGTCGAAGACTCTGAGGCTGACTATCTCCTGCTGGCCGACAACCTGCGCCGGCAAGGCTTTGCCGCGCTCACCGAGCGCGTCGCCACCGCCGCCGGCTTGCAAGCCGCCCTCGACCGCCAGCCCTGGGAAGCCGTCCTCTCCGACTTCAACCTGCCCCAGTTCAGCGCCCTCGAGGCCCTGCCGCTGGTCAAGGCCACCGACCCCGACCTGCCCTTCCTCATCGTCTCCGGCGGCATCGGCGAAGAGGCCGCCGTGGCCGCCATGCGCGCCGGCGCGCACGACTTCCTCAGCAAGCAGCACCTGGCCCGGCTGGGCGTCTCGCTCGCGCGTGAGATCGGCGACGCCGAGCAACGCCGCGCCCGCCGCACCGCCGAAGCCGAGCAGGGCCGGCTGACCACCGACCTCGACCGCGCCCTGGCCGAATCCGAACTGCTCAACCAAATCGTCACCACCGCCGCCGGCCAAGACAACCTCGAGCAAATGCTCACCACCGCCCTCCAGCACCTCCGCCGGGTGGTGGCCTTCACCGGCGGCTCCATCGCCCTGCTCGAACAAAACACCCTCACCATCCACGCCGCCTATGGCCCGTTCGCGGCCCAGGCCCTCGGCCAGCGCCTGGTGCGCCGCCCCGGCAACCGCAGTTGGGGCGTCGTCGAAACCGGCCAATCCTTCCTCTCGCCCGACGTCCTGGCCCAGGGCTACCAACCCACCACCCCCATCCGCGCCTACCTGGCCGTGCCCCTCACCTGGCATGGCCGCACCTATGGCCTGCTCGAAATCGATTCCACCGAAGCCAACGCCTTCACCCCCGCCGACCTGGCGCTCACCCAAAAAGTCGCCGCCCGCCTGAGCGGCCCGGTCGAACTGGCCTACCGCGTGGCCGCCGAGCGCAGCGCCCGCCAGGCCGAGCAAGTTGCCAGCGACCGCGTGCACCGGCTGCACCGGCTGGGCGCGGCCCTGGCCGGCGCGCTGCTGCCCGAGCATGTGGCCGAAGTGGCCGTCGCCCAAGGGCTAGAGGCCATGTCAGCCGCCGCCGGCATAATGTGGCGCGTCGCCACCGACCCGCCCGGCCTCGAAGTCGTGCGCTCCGTCAACTACCCCGCCGCCGTGCAGCAGGCCACCGCGCGCATGTCGCTCGATCTCGACGCGCCCGGCCCGGAGGTCACCCGCACCCGCCAGGCCATCTGGCTCGAGTCGGCCGCGGCCCAGGCCGCCCGCTACCCGGCGCGGGCCCATTTGGCGCGGGCCACCGGCTACGAGGCCCTGGTCTACCTGCCCCTGGCCGTCACCGACAGCGTGCTGGGCGTCATCGCCTTCAGCTTCGCCCACGTCCACCCCTTCACGCCCGACGAGCAGGCCTTCTTGCTGGCCCTGGCGCGCCAGATCGCCCAGGCGCTCGAACGCGCGGGCATGTACGCCGAGCTTGAAGCGCGCGTGGTCGAGCGCACCGCCGCGCTGCACACCAGCAACGCCGCCTTGCAGCGTGAGATCACCGAACGCCGCCTGGCCGAGGCCGAGCTCGAACACTCGCGCGACGTGCTGCGCGACCTGTCGGCCCGGCTGCAAGCCGTGCGCGAGGAAGAGCGCACCCGCATCGCCTACCGCATCCACGACGACCTCGGCCAGCAGTTGGCCGGCCTCAAGATGGACCTAGCCTGGCTCACCCGCCAAATGACCGCCCTCACCCCCGCCCCGGCCGTGGCCGAAAAGCTGACCGCCATGGGCCAACTAATTGACAGCATGGTCGGCACCGTGCGCGTCATCACCACCGACCTGCGCCCCGGCCTGCTCGATGACTTCGGGCTGCCGGCCGCGCTCGAGTGGCAGCTGCAGGAGTTTCAAGAGCAAACCGGCATCCAGGCCGAGTTTCGCGGCGCCAGCGAGTTGCCGCTCGACCAGGAGCGCGCCACCGCCCTGTTCCGCATCGTGCAGGAGGCGCTTAACAACGTCGCCTGGCACGCCCAGGCCGACCGCGTCATCGTCGCGCTGGAGGTGCAGGCCGGGCAGGTGCAGTTAGCCGTGCTCGACAACGGGCGCGGCGTCAGCACCGGGCTGCTCGCCAGCCCCAAGAGCCTGGGCCTATTGGGCATGCGTGAGCGCGCCCGGCGGCTGGGGGGCGACCTGGAAATCAAAAATCGCGCCGGCGGCGGCACGCAGGTGCTCATTCACGTCCCCACCCAACCCACATGAGCGTCCAACCGCTGCGCGTGCTGCACCTCGAAGACAATTCGGTCGACGCCGAGTTGGTGCGCTATCACCTCGAGGCGCAGGCCCAGGCCGCCGGCGAACCCCCGCCGCACATTACCGTCACCGACACGCGCGCCAGCTTTGAGGCCGCCCTGGCGCAGCCCGCCTGGGATCTCATCCTGGCCGACTACCGCTTGCCGGCCTACGACGGCCTAACCG
>JBBRZY010000786.1:0-2660 GCA_038252885.1 Anaerolineales bacterium
GCGCGCCGTCGGCAATCGTCACTGTGTCGGCGCTGTAGCCGATGACGATGACGGTATGCTCGAAACGCGCCACCACGGTCTGCCGGCCGTCGGCGGCGGTGAAGACTTCAGACGCATGCCCGGGCTCGCCGTGCCCGGCCACCCACACCAGCACCGGCCGTCCGGCCGCGATCTCGCGCTGCACCAGCGCCCACTTGCTGTAGCGGCTGGCCAGGGCGCTCACGCCGTAAGCCGTCAGCAGCTTGGCGACCGGCCCGGCATGCACCCCATAGGGATTGGGCGGCACCTGACCCCAGTCGCCGTGCACATCACCTACGAAGCCGCGGTCTGGGTCGTCGGAGGCCGGCAGCCGCCCCAGGAACTCGAGCTCGTCGATCTTGAAGCCGAAGAATGCCGCCCAATCGACGGCCGAACGGCTCTCGCAGCTCAGCGGCAACGACTGGCGGTGGCCCACCAGCCCACTGACCGCCGCCGAGGCGGGCAAGCCTTCGATGGACGTGACGCCCGAAGCACCGGCCGAAGCGCTGGTCGGCGCGGCTTCGGCGATGAAAGGCGGCGGCCCTTCGGTGGGCGCGGGCGTGCGCGTCGCCGCTGAGATCACGGCGGTTCCGGCCGGCACGCGCGTGACGGTGGGCGTGGGCGCGGCGGCGGTGGGCGTGATGGTCGGCCATTTGACGGCCGTCACAAGCACCGGCATCGTCACCGGCGCCGTTTGGTCGAGCACCACCTTGATCGTAAACAGCGCCAGCACGCCGCTGACGGCGACGAGCATAAGCGTGAGGAATCCTACCTGGCGGCCGCGCATGCTGTCATTGTAGCGTAGCCGCCTTCAATCAAGTACGGGCTGGGCAGTTGGGCTGACCGGACCGCTGGGTGTGATTGGGCGTCTTAAAGTTGGGCCAGGAGTAATGGCAATATCGCCGCCGGATCGCCGACGATGGCTACGTCAGCCACCTGGAAGATCGGCGCGTCCGGATTGGGGTGCACCGCGATGACGCGCTTGGCCCCGGCGATGGCGGCATTGTGGATCGTGTCGCCCAGGATGCCGAGCGCGATATACAGCATGGGCGCGACCTCTTGCCCGGTGACGCCGACCTCATGCGCCGCGTCAATCCAGCCGCTGTCGCGCGCCGAGCGGTCGCCGGCGAATTCGGCATCGAGTGCTTTGGCCAGTTCTAGCGCCAGCGATAATCCGACCTCGCCTCCGAGGCCGCGCCCGACCGACACGATGGTGCGGGCCTTCTGCAACGGCCGCCAGTTCGGTGGGGTGTGGGCCGCCGCGCCCGGCCATTCGAACTGCTCTGGCGGCGGCGGCGAGTCATCATAGATGAGTGCTCCGCTGCGGCTGGCGTCGGGGGCAGGCTCCGGCCAGCCGCGCGTGTCAACGGTCGCGATCTTCACCGGGGTGTTGACTTCTAAATCTAAAAGGTAGTCGCCGCCATAGACCGGGTGGGCGCCGCGCAGCGCTCGCGTGTCGCCATCAATCGCAACGGTCGGCGTGTTTGTGATTAGGCCGGCCCCAAAGCGCTGTGCCAACTTGGCCGCTTCTTCAGCGTCGGCGTCCGGGAGCAAAATGAACTCCGGCTGTTGCTTGACCAAGTAACCCACCCGGTCGAGCGAGAAGTGAACCCGATCCACTCCCAGGGCAATTGTCTCGTGAGCCTCAGTTGGGCTGCCGCGTTCACTGGTTACGAGGTGCACGTAACAGCCCAGGCCATCGGCCAACTGGCGCGCCAGCCCGATTAGCGCACAGGTGGAGATTGACTCGTGGGCGCTGGAGGGCGACACAATCCAAATGTCTTGGTGGGTCGCGCCGGAGGCTTCGGCTCCGAGCAGGGCTGACAGATCGGACAGGTCCATCGGCTTAGACTATTCGGGACAGTTCTGCGACGAGCCTGTGGGCGGCGTCGTCGGCGCCTTCGACAATCAATTGTCCCAACGCTCGCTCCGGCGGGTAGCGCACACCACGCCGGTTGACCATAGGCTTTAACGTGGCCTCGTCTAGTCTCAAGTCAGCGACACTCAGGCGCTCAATGGCGGCCAGCTCAGCGTGGACGCGCATGATATTGATAGCCGGTGCAAAACGCGGCTGATTGGCATCGGGTGCCACAGTCGTCAGGGCCGGCAGGGAAGTTCGCTGCGTCTCAAAGTTTCGCCCGAAGGCGATGATGCTCGTGACCGCTGCCTCGCCAGCCTCAAACGCGAGTCCATGGCTGTCGGTCAGCAATGGCCACCCCAGGGCCATCGCCAGCCGTGGCCCAACCTGCGCCAGGTCGGCGTGCTCCACCGTTGCGCCCATCAGCAGCAGGCCCACGTCGCCGAGGTGCTCCATCACATGCTGCACCACAGCCACCAGCGGGCCGGCGTCAATCTCACGCAGGGCGTCGCCCGGCACCCACACTGCTCGCGCCGCGCCCATGGCCCGCGCCTCGTGCAGCGCCACGGCCGCCTCGTCGCCGCCCAGAGCGACGGCAACAACGGTGTGGCCTTGGTCGCGCAGTTGCAGCGCCATCTCCAGCGCGTTTAGGTCGGCTGGAGCAGTGCGCCACTCGTCGCGGTGAATGAAGACTTTTTCGGCCTTGCGGTTGACCGTAAAGCTGGCCGGGTCGCGCCCGACGCGCAGCAGCACGAGGATGTTCATGGCCGGATGCGCACGCCCC
>JBBRZY010000787.1:0-2657 GCA_038252885.1 Anaerolineales bacterium
CATCGCCGTCACGAACGTCACGGGCACTTGCGATGTTGTCATCGCCGTCATCGCCGTCACGAACGTCACGGGCGCTGGCGATGTTGTCATCGCCGTCATCGCCGTCATCGCCGTCATCGCCGTCACGAATGGCAGGGTGGCAGTGGGCTGGGTGGCGGGCACGACGGACGGTCGGCGGGCGGGTTCGGGCAACATGCAAATAGTTTATGAATCAATTGTTCTACTAACGAGCGCGGGCGGTTAGAAGTTGGTAACGGTTTCGGGGAGGCGCGGCGCAGTGGCGGAGGGAGGGAGTCGCTATAATGCGCGGGCGCGGGCGAACGGAGGCGGTGATGGCTGAACGACAACCTTACGCGGTCGAGGTGCGCTACGATGTGCGCGTGCCGGTGTGCGATGGGCTGGCCTTGTCGGCCAACCTGTGGCTGCCGGTGGGCGCGGTGGGCGAGCGCTTTCCGGCCATTTTGGAGATGATCCCTTACCGCAAGGACGATTGGCGCTTCAACAGTGACCACGCCCGCATGACGTATTTTGCCGAGCGCGGCTATGTGGGCTGCCGGCTGGATGTGCGCGGCACCGGAAGCAGTCCGGGCGTGGCGCGGGACGAGTATACGCCGGAGGAAACGCAAGACGGCTACGACGCGGTGGAGTGGCTGGCGGCGCAAGCGTGGTGCAGCGGCGCGGTGGGCATGTGGGGCATCAGCTATGGCGGTTTCACGGCGATCCAGGTGGCGGCGCTGCGACCGCCGCATTTAAAGGCCATCATTCCCATGTATGCCACCGATGACCGGTACACCGATGATGTGCACTGGCTGGGCGGGTGTCTGGCGGCCAGTGAGTTCGCGCAGTATGCGGTCAGCCAGGTGGGGATGAACGCGCTGCCGCCGCGGGCCGCGTATCGCGGGGCCGACTGGGAGGCGGAGTGGCAGGCGCGACTGGCGAACACGCCGCCGTGGCTGCTGCGCTGGGTGCGCGAGGCGGCCGACGGGCCGTATTGGCGCAGCGGCTCGCTGGCCCCCGACTACGGGCGCATCACCTGTGCCATCTTCCATATTGGCGGATGGATGGACGGCTATACTGACCCGGTGCTGCGGATGCAGGCCGAATGCGTCAACGCGCCGCGCAAGGCGCTGATCGGCAATTGGGTGCATTCGCTGCCCGACAGTGCTTACCCCGGCCCCAATCTAGACTACCTGCACGAGATGGTGCGCTTCTTTGACTATTGGTTGAAGGGCGAGGCCAACGGGGTGATGGACGAGCCGCCCCTGACGGTGTTCCGGCGCGAGTACACGCCGCCCGAGGCCTTCCCGGCGCAGATGAACGGCGCGTGGCACAGCGAGGCCGCCTGGCCCACGCCACGCGCCCAGCCAGTGACGTACTATCTGGGCGCGGGCACACTGACGTTCGAGCCGGCAACCGAGGCGGGCGTGGACGCGTACGAGCATCGCCCCACCCTGGGCACGCGCGGCGGGCTATGCTGGGGCGCGGGCGTCAGCCCCAACGGCTTGGCGCGCGACCTGCGGCCCGATGAGGCGCTGAGCCTGACGTACACCACCCAGCCCTTCACCGCGCCGCTCGATCTGCTGGGCAGCGCGGAAGTGGAGCTGCACCTGAGCGCCTCGGCCCCGGTGGCGACTGTGTCGGTACGTTTGAGCGATGTGGCCCCAGACGGCACATCGGCCTACGTGACCGGGGGGCTGCTGAACCTGACCCATCGCGAAGGCCACACTGAACCAAAAGCCCTGGAGCCCGGTAAAGTGTACGTGGTAGTTGTGGCCCTCAAGGCGGCGGGCTATCGCTGGCGGGCGGGGCAGCGGATGCGGCTCAGTATCGCCAGCGCGAACTGGCCGGTGATTTGGCCGTCGCCGTATGCCGGGACCAATCGGCTGCACCGGGGCCAGGCCCAGCCATCACACTTGACTCTGCCGAGCCTGTCGACCGAAAACCAGGCAGGCGGAGCGCCGGTCGGGCCAACATTCAAGACGACCCCACCGGCGCTGGTGGAAGTGGGCAGCGGCAGCGAGACGCCGAGCACCTGGCAGATTGTGGAAGATGTGCTGGCGCGGACGGTGACGGTTAACATCGCCGACGGCGACACCAGTGTGCTGCCGGGCGGGCGCGTGACGCTGACGACGACCGAGACGCTGGCGCTGACCGCCAGCGCGGCCGACCCGGCGGTGGCCGCGCTGGACAGCCGCGTGACGTATGACCTGACGGACGAGAGCGGCCATACGGAAGTGCGCTCGACCGGCACGCTGCGCAGCACCGCCACCGACCTACACGTGGACCTGGAGCTCGAAGTGCGCTGGAACGGCCGCCCAGTCTTTGAGAAGCGCTGGCAGGAAAGCATTCCGCGGCAACTTTGGTAGGCCAGCAGTTGACATTTGAACCAAGTACGCTAAAACTAAACACTTAGGTCAGGGGGCCGCCGCGACGCCGAGTGCGGCGCTCACACTGGCCAGACCGTTCACAACGGGACACCCTATTGGGCCGTTGCATCTTTCGCCAGGAGGAAGAGAAGATGGGCTTACAGAAATCACTATGGTCGATCCTGAGTACCTTGGTGGCAGGGGCAGTGCTCGCCAGCGCTTGCGCCGGCGCCACCGCCACGCCGGCGGCCACCCAGGCCCCGGCTAACACGCAGTCGCCGGTCGACACCG
>JBBRZY010000788.1:0-2647 GCA_038252885.1 Anaerolineales bacterium
ATCATGCCGCTGGTTGGGCGGCTGCCGTTCGCCTGGGTCTACCCGACCGGCGAGAAGCAGGAGAAGAACACGCCTAAGTTCGTCAATTGGTATCACTGGGGCACCGTCATCGCGGGGGACTGCCACTACATCAAGCGCTACATGCCGGCCCGGCTCGACGGCAAAGTCAACTGCACCAAAACCACCACCGAAGAGGATGTCGCCAAGTTCCGAGCCGCCGGCATCAAGCATCTGGTGACCACCACACCCGTCATGGACGGCCGTTCGTTCGGCACCAACCTGCTCGAAGCCGCGCTCATCGCCGTCAGCGGGCAACGGCGCGCGCTGACCAATGCCGAGCTAGAGGCGCTGATCGACCGCTTGGGCCTCCAGCCGACCCTGCAAACCCTCAACCCCTAACGGTGCCGCCCATGCCTAACGCTGCCCCCATCGCCGCTGTCGTCACTGCCGGCGGCATCCCCCAGCCGAGTGACCCGCTCTACGCGCTGACGCAAGGCCGCAACAAGGCGCTGCTGCCCATCGCCGGGAAGCCCATGCTGCAATGGGCGCTCGACGCCCTCAGCGGCGCGGCCACCATTGATTACGTCGTCATCATCGGCCTCCCCGCCGACGCGCACACCTTCACGTGTGCCAAGCCGCTGCACTACTTACCCAACCACGGCTCGCTCATCGGCAACGTCGAGGCCGGCGTGAAAGCGGTCTTGGCCGAGAACGCCGCCCGCCGCCACGTGCTGCTGGTCAGTTCCGACATCCCGACCATCACGCCCGCGATTGTGGATTGGACCGTGACCACCGCGCTCGAGACCGACCACGAGGCCTGCTACTCGCTCATCTCCCAGGCCGACATGGAGCGCCGTTTCCCCGGCTCGCACCGCAGCTTCTTCAAACTGAAAGAGGGCCGCTTCTGCGGCGGCGACATGACCCTGATCCAGACGGCGCTGGTCAACAGCTATAGCCCGGCCTGGAACACCATCGTCGACTCGCGCAAGAACGTGCTCAAGCAAGCCGGCCTGATCGGCTTCGGCACATTATTGCGCCTGGCGCTGGGCCAACTCAGCATCGCCGGCGCAATCGCGGCCGCCCACGACCGGCTGCACATTCGCGGGCGCGTGCTGCGGTGCCCCTACGCCGAGGCCGGCATGGATGTCGACAAGCCGCACCAGTTCGAGCTGGTGCAGCGCGACCTGCTGGCGCGATCGGCCGCCGTATGACGCCCAGCGCCCCGCCTAGCCTTTGGCAGCGGCTGCTGACTGCCGACGCCCGCTACTCACGCGCGCTGCGTTACGCCGAACGCCCTGGCCTGCTGCGCCGGGTGGCCATCGTGCTGGCGCACTCGGGTGATAGCTGGTTGTGGGGGATCGGGCTGGTCGTGGCCTGGCTGCTGGGCGGGCCGGAGCTCAAAGACTTCGCGCTGCGGCTGTTCGTCAGCATCTTTGGTCTGGGCGCGTTCGTGCTGGTGGTCAAGCGCCTCATCCGCCGCCAGCGGCCGGCCGGCGAGTGGGGGGCCATCTACCGCAATACTGACCCGCACTCGTTCCCCTCCGGCCACGCCGCCCGCATGGCGCTGCTGGTAGTGCTGGCAATGGCCTGGGGGCCGGCCTGGTTCGCCTGGCTGCTCGTGGTCTGGGCCCCGCTGGTGGCGCTGGCCCGCGTGGCCATGGGCGTGCACTACCTCTCCGACATCGTCGGCGGCGCCGTGGTGGGAGCCGCAGTAGCGGTGGCGATGGTCGCGCTCTGGCCTTGAGGCTGGAGATGCGGGCTGGGCCGTTTGCCGAACGCCTCTAAGATTTCCTCGAGGAACGGCAGCAGATGCGTCACCTGCTTGGCGCGGATCACCCAATCCCAGGCCGGCTCAAACTTCTTCCAGCCGCCGCTGTAGGCCATGTGCCGCAGCCGGTCGGTCAGGCTGGCTTTGTGCGCCGCCCCGCGCCAGATGTTGGCCCAGGTGTAGAACTGCTGGTAGGCGTACCAATAGCCGCGCTCTAACTGATCGGGCGTGAGCTTGGCCGGCTGGTAGACCACATGGCGCGTGTCGTATTCGTCCCAGCGGCTGTGCAGCAGCCGGCCCTGCGCCGCGATGCGCTTGTATAGCTCGGTGTCGGGATAGGGCGTCAGGATGTGGAAGGTGGCCGTCTCAATGCCCTGCCCCACGGCCCAATCCACCGTGCGGTCGAAGACGGTCTCATCGTCGTCGTCCATGCCGAACACAAAGCTGCCGTTGACCATCACGCCCAGATCATGCAGCCGGCGGATGGCAACGGTATAGTCCTTGTCCAGGTTCTGGTACTTGTGGTGCTCTTTGAGGTTCGCCTGGCTGACCGTCTCGAAGCCGACGAACAGGCTGCGCAGTCCGGCCGCCACCGCCTTCTCCAGCAGCTTGGGCGCGAGCACGCTCTTGACCGTGCCGGCCGCCTGCCACAGCCGCCCCATGCCGGCCATGCCATCGAACAAGGCCGCCGCGAAGCGCGGGTTGCCCAGCAAATGGTCGTCGAGGAAGTACAGATGCCGCCCCGGCAGCCGGTCGATCTCGGCCAGCGCGGCGTCAACCGTCTGGGTGTAGAACGAGTGCCCGCCCTTGAAGAACGCCTCTTTGTAGCAGAAGTCGCAGGTGTGCGGGCAGCCGCGCGACACCACAATCGAGTTCGGC
>JBBRZY010000789.1:0-2641 GCA_038252885.1 Anaerolineales bacterium
CGCGCTGGTGGGCGGTCAGGCTCCAGTCGGCGTATAAGTGGGCGCGGCTCTCGGCCGGCGCGCCAGTGCCCAACCCGTTCAGCGCCGCCTGAAAGTGGCTCTCGGCCAACGCCCACTCGCCCTGCCGGTGATAGACGCTGCCCAGCTTGTGCTCCAGCGCCCCCAGCTCGGCCGGCGCGCTCACGGCGGCGGCCTGTTCATAGCTGGTCAGCGCCGCCGCGTACAGGCCCGAAAGCGTGAGCAGATCGCCGATGGCGGTGTGCAGCGCAGCGGCGGCCGGGTGGCCCAATGCCAACGCCGCGCGAAAGTGCGCCAGCGCCTCGGCGTTGGCAAACAAGGCCCGCGCATGGTCGCCCGCTTGTTGATAGTAGTCGGCGGCCTCAGTCTCGCGCCCGGCCTGCTGGTAGTGCTGCGCAATCTGGCTGGCGGCGGCTGGCCCGGCTGGCGAGCGCCGCCCGCGCGCGGCCAGCGCCTCGGCCACGCGCCGGTGCAGCAAGCGGCGGCGGGCCAGGCTGGTTTCGTCGTACACCAGCGTGCGCAGCTTCTCGTGGGTGAAGTCGTAGGCTGGGCTGCCGCCGCCCCCTGGCGCGCCGGCCACCTCGGTTACCAGCCCAGCCGCCATCAAGTCCTCCAGCCCGCCGACGGTCTCGTCGTCACTGCGGCCGCTGGCAGCGTGCAGGGCGTCAAAGTCAAACGACCGGCCGATCACGGCGGCGGTGCTCAACAACTGCCAGCCGGTGTCATCGACCCGCGCCAAGCGCGCATGCAGCAGGTTGCGCACGCCGCCCGGCAGCGACCAATCGCTGGCGGCGGTTGGTCCGGCCTCGCCCAGCCCGGTCAGATATTCCACCACAAAGTACGGCAGCCCCTCGGTCTCGCGGTACAGGCGCTCCACCAGCTCGGGCGCGGGGGCGGTCGGCCAGGCGCGCTGCACCAGCTCGGCCACGGCCGGCCGGCTCAGGCGGCCCAGCGGCAAATAAGTGGTCAGGCCGGCGCGCTGGGCTTCAGCCAACAGTTGGCGCAGCCGGTGGCCGGCCGGCACTTCCTCGCCGCGCCAGGTAACCACCAGGCACACTGGCTGGCCGCGCCAGCGCCGCACCAGGTAGGTCAGCAAGTCGAGCGAGGCCTCGTCAATCCAATGGGTATCGTCGAGCAGCAGCACGCCTGGGTGGCCGCTGGGGTGGGCTGGGGCCAGCGCGGCCAGCAGCACCTGGCGCACGCTCTCAAAGAAGCGGCTTTGCGCGCCGGGCCCGTCCAGCGCCGGCGGCGGGTCGGCCGGGCGCAGCGCTTGCAGTTCGGGCAGCAAGCGGGCCGCGTCGCTTACCCAATGCGGGGCCAACTGGGTAGTCCAGGCGGGCAAGGCCTCCGCCGGCCCGAGCGCCGACCGTAGCCCCTCTACAAACGGGCCAAACGCCAGCTTGGCCTCACCCGCATAGCAGCGCGCCGCCAGCACATGCCCGCCCTGGGCGCGCACCGCTTGCAGCAGAGTCTCGGCCAGCCGGGTCTTGCCGATGCCGGCCTCACCTTCGAGCACCACCAGCTGCCCGTCGGTGCCACAAGCGGCGTAGGCGGCCTGCAGCGCTTGCCACTCGGTGGCGCGGCCCACCAACGGCAGACCGGCGGCGGCGGGCAGGGGGGCGGGGGCGGCCGGCGCGGGCAGCGGGGCGGGGCTAGCCAGCGGACCGGCGGGCGGCGCGGGCGGGTGGTTCTCGCGGATGGCCTCATACAGCCGGGTGGTCTCATCGAGCGGGGCCACGCTTAGCTCCTGGTCGAGCACGCGCACGCACTCGCGGTACTGGCGCAGAGCCGCCGCCCGCTGGCCCGACCAGGCGTAGAGCAGCATCAACTGGCGGTGGGCCGGCTCGTGCAGCGCGTCGAGCGCCAGCCAGCGGCGGGCATAGCCAATCGCCCGTTCGCGCGCGTCGGCGGCGGGCGCGGCGCTCAGCCCGCCTACCAGCCGCTCTAGCGCGCTGCCCAGCAGCCGCCGCAGCCCCTCGGCCTGAAAGAACTGCCAATCGTCAAAGGCCGGGCTATCGCGCAGGCTAAAGCCGGCCATAAAGTCGTCGTGGTAAAGCGCCACGGCCTCGGCCAGCGGCGGCAGGCAGCGGGCGCACACCGCCGTGGCCGGGTGGCCGTGCGTGCGGCCCTCGGCCAGCCGCGCCTGGAAATCATCGACATCAATGTGCACCGTCGCGTCGCGCTCGAGCGCCACGGTCTCGCGCTCGATGTGCAGCCAGTGGCCGCCCAACGCCTTGTTAAGCGCCGAGAGCGTGCGCCGCAGCGCGCCATGGGCCCGCGTCTCGTCCACGTCGGGCCAGAACAACGCGGCCAGGCCTTCGCGGCCATAGGCGGCGCCGGGTTCGGCCAGCGCCAGGTATGCCAAGAGGGCAATGGCCTTGCGCGTATCGACTTCAATCGGCGTGCCGTCGCGCGCGACGCGCGGCAAACCGAGCAGCGCCAGGGTAAGTTGAGGCACAGACTCTCCTGCCAACATAAGGGCGCATTCTACTCGAGAAAACCTGCGAGCTACACCCAGGCGCGATTGTGACCGTCAAAGCCAGCTCTGATCGCAGGGTGTGTTGCGGCGAGCGACGATTTGACCCTATCCAAATTTCCCACCGGTAGGGTGGGCCGGCCCACC
>JBBRZY010000790.1:0-2641 GCA_038252885.1 Anaerolineales bacterium
AGTTGATCGTGCCTGAGAACGGCCTGCTGTTCGAGAGCGACGGCCGGCTGCTGGAAGTGTCGTTCGATTGGCTGATGGTCGCCCACGCCGAGGCCGTGCTGGGCGAGAGCGCGGCGGCGTTTGGCACTGAGTTCCCGGTGCGGTTCGACTTTCTCGACACCGTGCAGGGCGGCAACCTGTCGGTGCAGGTGCACCCGCGCCGCGCCTACATCCGCCGCCACTTTGGCGAGGCGATCACGCAGGACGAGACGTACTACATTCTGGAGGCCGAGCCGGGCGCGCTGGCCTACCTGGGCTTTCAAGCAGGCGTGGACCCGGACGCCTTTCGGCAAGCCCTGGAGCACAGCGCCGCCACTGCCACGCCGCTGGACGTTGAGCGCTATGTGGTCGCAAGGCCGACGCACAAACACGACCTGCTGCTGATCCCCAATGGCACGATCCACGGCGCGGGCGCGGGCAACCTGGTGCTGGAAATCAGCGCCACGCCGTACATCTTCACCTTCAAGCTGTACGATTGGCTGAGGCTCGACCTGGCCGGCCAGCCGCGCCCGCTGAACCTGGCGCGCGGGTTTGAGAACTTGGACTTTGAGCGGCAGGGGGCGCATGTGGCGGCTGAACTGATCTCGCAGCCGCGCGTGTTGGCCGAGGGCGACGGCTGGCGGGTGGTCCACTGCCCCACGCACGCCGAGCACTTCCATGATGTGCACCGGCTGGAGTTCAACACCGCCCTCGAAGTGAACACCGACGGCTCGGCCCACATTCTAAGCCTGGTGGAGGGCCGCCAGGTAACGCTTGAAACTGCCAGCGGCCTCCGCCGCCGCTTCAGCTACGCCGAGACCTTTGTCGTCCCCGCCGCCGCCGGCCGCTACCGCCTCGTCAGCGAGACCGGCGAGGCGTTGCAAGTTGTCAAGTGCTTCATCAAGCCAGCGTCACAGTGGCCGGCGGGTGTGACGCCGCACTGACGGTTCAAGGCAAATCAAAGAGAGACACCCTCGCCCCCAGGCGGGGGCAGAGGGTGATATTGTTTTCTTAGGTGCGTTGAAAGTGGTGGCGCATCGTGCGCCAAGCACCTAGCCGGCCGGTTTCCTAAACCCCTCCACCTCCGGCATACGCTGCTTGATCAGTACAGCCAACTCGCCGTGCGGGTCAATGCCGCAGACGGACGCCAGCACCGCGTCAACGCCGTCGGCCTTCAGCATCGCTTGCAGCTTCACTGCCGCCGGGTCACCCGGAAAGTCGTAGTGCAGCGCCGCCGCAATTGCCAGGGCGAGCGCCCAGGGGCGGATGCCATACTCCAGCGCCAGGCTGGCCGGGCCGATCAGCCGGTCGTAGCGGCCGAGCTTGCGGAGCGGGTCGCGCACCTGCCGCTCCACCGGGTCCACAATCCTTGAGTCCTGATACTTGCGCAGCGACGCGGCCGAGAACTCCGCCTGCTCCTCGCGCGTGTAGCCGTGCTTGGCGCAGATGGCCGCGCCGCTTTCGTCGTAGACGCCCTGCGCCACTTCCAAGATCAGCGGGTCGGTCGCGGCCTGATACAGATACTCATGCCCGCGCAGCGCGCCCAGGTAGCCGATGACGGCGTTACCGGCGTTATACGTGAACAGCTTGCGCTCCAGCGAGGCGTAGAATTTTTCCTGCGGCTTGAGGCCGTTGATGGGCGGCAGAGGCTCGACCAGCGCGGCGGCGTCAATCTGCAATTCCCAATAGTCCTGCGCCTGCACCGCCAGCGGGTCGGCGGCGCGCTGCTCGGCGGTGGGCTCGATGCACGAGCGCAGCACCGTGGCCTCGGCGATGCCCACCTGCCCCGCGAGATAGTCGCGGTCAGCGCCGGCCAACTTCTCGGCCAGGTGCTCGCGCAGCATTTGGGCCGGCAAGCGCCAGTTCTCACAGCAGACAATGTTGAGCAGCTTGGCCCCGGCGGCGCGGCGGGCGCTGAGGCCGGGAGCCAGCATGGTTGCGACGGCCGGCAGGTTCGGGCCGCCGACCGAGACAAACGTCAGCAGCGCTTGCGCCGCCACCGCCGCCACGCGCGGGTCGGCGCTGTGCAGCGCGGTGACGTGGGTCACCCACATGGACTTGGCCTCGTTGCCCAAGATGTGCACCATGTAGCCGCCGCGCTCGTTGATCAGCCGCACAACGGTCTCGTTCACATCTACAAAGACAATCGGGTGGCCTGCCAGCGCCACGAGATGGCCAACGTAGCCGCGCGCGATCTTGCCGGCCCCAATGATGAGCACCGGCGGTTGTTCGTTCTGGTTCATTCGCTAGACTCCCTCAGTCAGGTTGATGGCCGCGAGCTGCGCATACGCGCCGCGCAGTTGCGGATAAAGACTCGTGTAAATAGCAAACAGCGCCTCATAGCGCGCGGCCGGGCGCGGATCGGGGTCGACCACCTCGCCTACCTGCACCATCGCGGCGGCGGCCGGCCCGGCCCCGGCGTGCCAGCCCACACCAATGGCGGCCAGCATGGCGGCCCCCAGGCTGGCGGCGTGCGTCACGGCCGGGATTACCAGCGGCCGGTTGAGCACGTTGGCCTTAATGCTGTTCCACAGCCGGAGGTTGGCGGGCCCGCCGGAGGCATACACCTGCGTCACCGGCGCGCCGACGGTGGCCTCGACGACTTGCAATACTTGGCGCAGAC
>JBBRZY010000791.1:0-2638 GCA_038252885.1 Anaerolineales bacterium
AACCGCTAAGGTCATCGTCTTCATCCACGGCTACACCAACTGCCCAATGCAGTTCGATCAGCTTGGCCAGCAGTTCTACAACCTGGGCTACAACGTGCTGATCGTGCGGCAGCCGCATCACGGCCTGGCCGACCGCCAGACCGACGACCTGACCAACCTGACCGCCGAGAAGATGGTGGCCTACGGCGACCTGATCGCCGACCTGGCCCAAGGTTTGGGCGACCACGTAACCATCACTGGCCTGTCGGGCGGCGGCGTCATCGCCGGCTGGGTGGCGCAGCACCGCGCCGATGTGGATCAGGCGGTGCTCATCAACCCCGGCTTCGGCCTCAAAGCCATTCCCGCGCCGGCCACGCTGTTGGTCACCAACCTGGTGCTGCGGCTGCCCGACTCGTTCTCGTGGTGGGACCCGCGCAACCTAGACTTCACCACCGGCGGCCCGATGGGCCACGCTTACCCGCGCTTCTCGCTGCACGGGCTGGCTCAGCAACTGCGCCTGAGCTTTGCCGAGCGCGCGCTAGCCGCCAGCGCCGCGCCGGCCGCTCCGGTGCTACTGGTGATTACCACCGCCGGCGACATCGCGGTGGACAATGCCGCCACGGCCCAGGTGGTGGCCGACTGGCGCGCGCACGGCGCCAACGTCCGCACGTATGAGTTCCCGGCCGAGTTGGGCGTGGAGCATGACTTGGTTGACCCCGGCCAGGCCAACCAGAAGACTGACCTCGTGTATCCGAAGCTGATCGAGCTGATTGACCAGTAAGTGGGCCGGCACTCGATGCAAATGTAAACGAGACGGGTGAGCAGTTTGTCTGCTCACCCGTCTCGTTTTTTGCATAAGTCGATTCGGCGGCTCTCAACCGCGCTCGCCGCGCTGCTGTATCCGCCCTCTGATTTCTGACTTCCGACCTCTGACCTCCCGCGCTACTCCACGCCGCGCTCCAGCACCTGCATCACCTCGAACACCATGCCGCCCGGTGAGCGAAAGAAGGCGATGCGCCTTGAGCCGAAGCCGGCCTTAGCGAAGGTGGGCTCCAGCAGCACCTCGGCCCCCAGCCCCTTGATGCGGGCGAATTCGGCCTCCACGTCGTCCACTTCGAACACGGCGTGGGTTAGGCCGGGGGCCACGCCGCCCGGCACCGCGTTCTCAAAGATCACGCTCGGGAACAGCAGCAACCGCACATCCGCCAGCCGCACGATGGCGTATTCGAGCGCATCGCCATCGGCCGGCAGCGTGTCGCGCAGCACAATTGTCGCGCCCATCTGCTCCAGGAACTTTAGCTCGGTGTCCAGGTCGAGAATCTTCAGCCCGATGTTCCACAGGTGTTTGATCATAAGCGCCTACTGCTTCAACACTTCGTCGAAGGCCATGGCCGAGGGCGTGAAATCCATGCGCCGGCAGAACTGGGCCGCCTCGCGCGCGCCCTCCTGGCGGTCCATGCCCGAGTCTTCCCACTCCACCGACAGCGGCCCCGTGTAGCCCGCCACGTTCAGCGCGCGGATTAGCGCCTCAAAATTGATCTCGCCGCGTCCCGGTGTGCGGAACTCCCAGGTGCGCTGGCGGTGGCCGAAGGGCAGGTGCGAGCCCAGGATGCTGGCCTCGCCGTCGAGGTGCAGCCCGGTGTCCTTGACATGCATATGGTAGATGCGGTCGCCCAGCGCCTCCACAAAGCGCGCCGGGTCTACCCGCTGCCAGTACAGGTGGCTGGGGTCGAAGTTGAAGCCAAAGGCCGGGCGGTGGCCCAGGGCCTCCAGCGCGCGCCGCGCCGTGACCACGTCGTAGGCGATCTGCGTCGGCATCACCTCCAGCGCAAAGCGCACGCCCACCTCGTCAAACACATCCAGAATGGGGTTCCACTGCTCGGCGAAGCGGGCGTAGCCGCGCTCGATCATGTGGGCCGGCACCGGCGGCTGAGCGTACAGCAGATGCCAGATAGGCGAGCCGCTGCTGCCGGTGACGACCTTCACCCCCATCAGGGCGGCGGCGCGCGCCGTGTCCTTCAGCGCCTGAATGGCCCAGGCGCGCTTGGCGTCCGGGTCGCTGGCGAACTCGGCCGGGGCCCAGGCGTCGGAGCGCTCATCGTTGTTGGGGTCGCTGACGAGTTGCCCGGCCAGCGGGTTGCCCAACGCCCACAGCTTAAGACCGTGGCGGGCCAGCAGCGCCACCTGCCCGCGCGCATACGCGGGGTCGGCCACAGCGCGGCCGGGGTCGAGGTGGTCGCCCATGCAGGCCAACTCTAGCCCGTCGTAGCCCCAACTGGCCGCTAGGCGCGCGACCGTCTCCAGTGGCAAATCGGCCCATTGGGCGGTGAAGAGTGTTACTGGCCGCGCCATCGCTACCTCCTGTGCTGTGGGTGAGTGGCTTTAAGACGGTCCAATATAGGACCGCACCCGGTCGCGGCAGTCGGCGGCCAGGTCGAACAGGTCGGCTTCCCAGTGGCGCGGGCTATAGGTCTCGGCCGACCACGCGCCGTCGTAGCCAGTGGCCTTGACGGCCGCCACCCAGGCCGAGATCGGGATGTCGCCCTCGCCCGGCAGATAGCCGCGCTGGGCGCCTTCATCCCACAGTGCGCCGGGCGCGCGCCGCTTGCCGTCGCAGATGTGACTGCCGTAGATCAAGTTCTGATCCAGCCGCGCCACT
>JBBRZY010000792.1:0-2631 GCA_038252885.1 Anaerolineales bacterium
AGGTCTGGTAATCCCCAGGCGTCGCCCAACAGGGCTTCATCCGTGAGCGGCCCGCCGGCAGGCTAGCGGTCTAGGAAGGCGGCGGCGGTCACCTCTTCAGAGTGCTGACCATAGCCGCTGGCACACGCGGCGCCAGCCGGGGCTACCGGCCGGCGCTGCGCCGGGTTTGGGCTACAAGCCGAAGCCGCGCGGGAACAAGGGCCGGGCATCATCCACGGGCGGGTCGGGGATCTGGCGCAGCGAGCGCGGCCAGGTGAACGACAGGCGGCCGGTAAAGGGCTGTGAGCCGCACAGCACATCGGCCACGCCGGCGCCCTCGGTGCCGGGTAGCCAGGCGGCCACCAAGGCGTCGAGCGCGGGCAATTGGTCGGTGAGGATCAGCGGGCGGCCCGAGAGCACCACCAAGATCAGGCGCTTGCAGCGAGCGCGCATCTGCGCGATCAAGGCATCGTCGGCGGGCGGCAAGGCCAGGTCGGCCCGGTCGCCGTGACCCTCAGCGTAGGGCGTCTCGGCCACCACCACGATGCCAACCGGCGCTTGCCCGCTAAACCGGCCGGCGGCGTCGTACTCCAGCCGCGTGTGCGGCGGCAGCGCGGCGCGCAAGCCGGCCACGATGCTGGTGCCGGGCGTAATTGCGCCGCCTTCCCCCTGCCACGAAATCGTCCAACCCCCGCATTGCAGGCCAACATCATCGGCCGCGGCGCCGGCCACGTAGACCAGCGGGGTGTCTGCGGCAATGGGCAGCGTGGCGTCGTCGTTCTTGAGCAGCACCAGCGAACGGCGCACGGCCTCGCGCGCCAGGGCGCGGTGAGCGTCACCGCCCAGGCCGGCCGGCGCGGCGCCTTCACCCGCGGGCTGTTCAAACAGCCCCAACTGAAATTTCACCGTCAAGATGCGGCGGACGGCGTCGTCTAGCCGGGCCAAGGGCACCTCCCCGCTGCTGACGGCCTGCGTGGCCTCGGCGATAAATTGCTCGTAGGCAAAGGGCACCATCACCATATCGAGCCCGGCGTTAAGGGCGGCCACCACGGCGTGATGATAGTCGCCGGGAATCTGGTCAATGGCCTGCCAGTCTGAGACGATGAAACCCGCGAACCCGAGCTCGCCCTTGAGCACCTCGGTGAGCAGATGGTGGTGGGCGTGCATTTTCACCCCGTGCCAGCCGTTGAATGACACCATGATGGTCTGCACCCCAGCAGCGATGGCGGCCTGGTAGGGCGGCAGTAAGCAGGCGCGCAAGCTGGCTTCGTCGAGCGTGGTGTCTCCCTGGTCGAGCAGATACTGAATGCCCAGGTTGTTGGTCAGCGACGAGCCGAAGGTCGTGCTGCCGTCGCCGATGAAGTGTTTGGCGCTGCCGGCCACCGCCGGCTGAGTGCTCTGCAGGCCGCGCAGGTAGGCGGCGCCAAGCGCGGTGACGATGGCCGGGTCCTGGCCGTAGCCCTCGTATGTCCGGCCCCAGCGGATGTCGTGTGGCAGCGCGAGGGTAGGCGCGAAGTTCCATTGGATGCCCGTGGCGAGCAGGTCTTCGGCGGTGGCGCGGCCGATGCGCTCGACCAGGTCGGCGTCGCCCGCCGCGCCCAGGCCGATGTTGTGCGGGAAGATGGTCGCGCCGCAGGCATTGTTGTGGCCGTGGACGGCGTCAACCCCATAGAGCAGGGGGATGCGCAGGCGGGTTTGGAGGGCGGCCTGCTGAAAGCCGGCCACCATCGCGCGCCAGGCGGCGGGCGTGTTTGTCTCCGGGGCGCCGCCGCCGCCGCTGAGCACCGAGCCGATGAATTGCTCGGTAACGACGGCCGGGGTCAGGCTGTTCTTTTCGACCTGCGTGATCTGGCCGATTTTCTCTGCCAGCGTCATCTGTGCCAACAGGGCGTCAACGCGCACGGAGATGGGAAGTGACGGGTCACGATAGTCAGGCATGTAATGAATATCCCGAGTGTGGTTTGGCGTGTGGTTGGCCGTGAATGGTCACGGCCGCTGCCTCACGGCGGAGAGCCCAGCGACGGGCCTGCTAAGCTGAATGGCCTTTCCAGACGGCTTGTAACACCCGATAGTCGAGGAGTACGATGCCCTCGGCTCTGATAGTGTCCTGGGCCGCTGGCGACATCAAATAATCAAAATCCGATTGGCGCACATGTTTGGTATCCCCCTCGATGGCCAGCAATTCGGGCGTGTTAAGCCCGGGGTGGACCGCCCACTCGGTCAGACCGGCCGGCAAATCGCGCAGAAGCTGAGCAAACTGAGCCGGCTTGTCGGCCAGGTCGAGCAAGTAGCTGTCCACGAAGTCGCTATCGTTGGTTGGTAAGGCCTGGCTATGCAGTTCTTCAATGAACGGTTGGCCGACCACGCGGAGCGCCAGCCCAAATTCTCTCGCCCGCCTGAACAACAACGCGAGCATGTCGGGCCGGCCGCCGAGCCGCAGACCAGGCCAATCCAACGGATACCCCAGCAGGCGGTTGGTTTGGCCTGGGTGGAGTGCCATTAGCTCGCCGCTGCCGCCCGCGCTTGTTGCAGCAGGCCGTCGATCATAGCCTCAGGCGTCAGCGGCAGTGCGCCGTCCTGAAAATGCAGAATCCCCAGTAAGGGCATTTCCATCATGAAGCCCAAGGTATCCATGCCAATGGCGCTGGCTTC
>JBBRZY010000793.1:0-2631 GCA_038252885.1 Anaerolineales bacterium
GCTTGAGCTTCTGCGCGCCGGCGGCGTCGAGCAGCGTGAACCATTCATCCCAACGCTTGCCGGTTTTGGCGGCCACGGCTTCATCGCTCATGCCCGGTTTGGTGGGTGTGACCTTCGCCATGTGATTAACCTCCTGCCGGTCGGGCCGGCGCGGGTAGGGGGCTGACCACTTCCCACGCCGCCACCGGGCCGGGGACGACGACAAACAGCGGATGTGGGTTGGGCGCAGTCAGTGGGCGCAGGGCCGTATAGCTCTGCGGCGCGCGCCCGGCCAGTTTAGCGAGCAGGTGCCGCCACTCGTGCTGTAACTGCCCAGCAGTCACTGGGAGCGTGTGCGCAAAATGGCCCGGGTTGATCTTGCTGATGTCAAAGTGGTAGCCGCGCGCCTGGGCCTCGGCCGCCAGCGGGCGCAGGTAGTCGGCCACGGTGGCCACGGGGTCGGCCGTGGCCTGAAAGCGCTGTAACTGCGGATGGTGGCGGTAGCCTTTGGTGCCGCCGGCCAATACCTTTTGGGCCAGCAGCGACTCGCGCCAGCAGGCGACCAGGCCGCGCGCATCCAGGTAGCGCGGGTGGAGCGACCACAGCCGCATGGGCTTACGCCTGAGCTTGCTCGGGCGCGTGCGGGTGGGCGTGGTCGTGCGCATGGTCGAGTGGGTGCTCATGCGCATGGTCGAGTGGGTGCTCATGCGCATGGGCCTGTGCGAGCATTTGCGGGGTGGCCGGCAGGGCAGCTAGCAGCATCTGCGTGGCGCGGGCCACCTCAGCCACGGCCTGCTCGAAGGCGGCCTGGTTGGCGCGCGACGGCACGCGGTAGCCGCTGACCTTGCGGATGTACTGCAAAGCGGCGGCGCTGATCTCGGTTTCGGTCGGTGGCTCGGCCGGGCGGCGAAGCTGTTTGATGCTGCGGCACATAGCGTTATCCTCCGCGCACGCGCGCCAGGGCCCAGTCGTACAGCTGCTGGTAGCCCAGAGCAGAGCGCTCCCAAGAATAGTCGGCGGTCAGGCCGCGGCGCTGGATGGCCCGCCAACTGGTGCGGTCGGCAGTGTAGATGTAGAGGGCGCGCGCCAGGGCGAGCCAGAAGGCCTCGGCCGAGTAGTCGTTGAAGGTGAAGCCGGTGATCAAGTCTTGCACGGTGTCGGTCAGGCCGCCGGTGGCGCGCACGACCGGCACGCTGCCGTAGCGCATGGCGATCAGTTGGCCCAGCCCGCACGGCTCGAAGCGCGATGGCATGAGGAACAAATCGCTGCCGCCGTAAATCAGTTGGGCCAGGTCGGCGTCGTACTTGAGGAAGGCGGCCATCTTGGTGGTGTGGTAGCCCGCCAACTGGGCGAACATGCCCTCGTACTCCGGCGCGCCGCTGCCCAACACCACGAACTGCGCCTCGCCCGCGCCGCCGTTGAGCAGTTGGTGGATCACATGGCCCGTGAGGTCGAGCCCCTTTTGCCAGTCGAGCCGCGAGACCATCGCCACCAGCGGCACATCGGGCCGGTTGGGCAGGCCGGCGCGGGCTTGCAGGGCACGCTTGTTGCCGGCCCGTTTGGCCAGGTGGTCAGCATCGAAGCGCACCGCCAGGCGCAGGTCGGCGGCCGGGTCAAAGGTGGCGTAGTCGAGGCCATTGAGCAGGCCGTGCACGTCGTAGGCGCGGTGGCGCAGCAGCCCATCCAGGTCCGCGCCGCCGCTGGGGGTCATGATCTCGCGCGCGTAGGTCGGGCTGACGGTGTTGACCAGCGTGGCGTGGTAGATGCCGCGCGCCATGAAGTTGACGCCGCCCGGGCCTTCCTCGCGCAGGGCCGTGGTTTGCAGGCCCAAATAGTTGAACACATCCGCACTGGTGCGGCCCTGGTGGGCCAGGTTGTGGATGGTGAACAGGCTGGCGACGCCCCGCCAGCGCTCGTCGCTCTGGCCGGCGGTGGCCAGCCAGGTGAGGGCGGGGGCGGTGTGCCAGTCGTGGGCGTGCACCAGATCGGGCCGCCAGTCGAGCGCTTCCATCAGCGTGAGCGCAGCGCGGCTGTAGAAGGCAAAGCGGTAGGCGTCGTCTTGATAGCCGTACAACTCGGGCCGGTCGAACAGCCCGCGCTCGGCGATGAAATAGACCGGGACATCACTGCCGGGCAGCGTGCCTTGCAGTACACCGGCCGGCACCCCGCCGCGCACAGGCACCAGCAATCCCGCAGCCCGGGCGGTGTAGCCGCCGCGCCCGGCGTAGAAGTCGGTTTCGATGGCGCGGTAGGCGGGCAAAACGACGCGCACGTCGTGGCCGAGGGCGCGCAGATACTTGGGCAGCGAGCCGCCCACGTCGCCCAGCCCGCCGGTCTTGGCGAACGGGGCGACTTCGGCGCTGAGGAACAGAATCTTGGAGGGCATAACGAGAGGATTATATCAGAGCAGGTTTTGGCGGAGACGGAAAAACCATTGGCCACGAATTCCACTAATTACACGAATTGGGTGATGGGAGGTACGAGGCTGCGCCGGGGTCGGAAGGCTGGCTATTTGACTGCGGTATCTGTGTGATCATTTCGCCCGAAAACGAAAACTGGGCCAGCCGGCAGCGCCGACTGGCCCAGTTGCGCTTGCATCCTTTTTCTTAGCGCAGCATCTCTTTCTTTTTTCTCTGCCTTTACCGGCGCACC
>JBBRZY010000794.1:0-2629 GCA_038252885.1 Anaerolineales bacterium
ACCGGCTTCGATGGCCGCGCGCTCCTCCCCTGTAGGCGGACGGATGAAAATGGCTTTGGGCATACCCCAGAGTATGCCACATCCCAATCAGCTTATCGGAGACTGCACTAGACCCTTTATTCGCTTTAGACCCCTCCCCGCCCTTAAACGCAAACCGCCTCGCATATGCGAGGCGGTTTTTATTTCTTGACCAGCTAGCCAGCGCGCTAAACGGGCGCGTCGGGCGGGGGCATCTGCCCGCCGCCGGAGTTGAAGCGGTAGACGATGCGGCCGCGCTTCAGGTCGTAGGGCGAGAGCTCGACCTTGACCCGGTCGCCCAGCAGAATGCGGATGTAATACTTTCGCAGCCGGCCGGACAGATAGGCCAACACGGTGTGATTGTTATCGAGCTGCACCCGGAAGGTCGTGCTGGGCATGGCCTCGATCACCGTGCCCTCGACCACAATCTTTTCCTCAGTTTTCGTCATGCTTGTTGCTAAGCCTCGCCCTCTGCTGCCGACCCGTCGTTGTTGCCCGACATGTCGGCATAATCATCCTCGGCCTGTTCGTCTGCCGGGGGCAGCTCAGGCGAGGCGGCTTCTTCGTCAGAAGCATTACCGGATAAAACCCCTTGCAGCGCCAGGCCAATGCGCTGGCGATCGGGCTCAACATTGAGCACCCGCACGCGCACGGCCACGCCTTCGACCACGCCCGACTGGTTGGCGATCTGGTTGGTGGGCAGCAAGCCCTCCACCCCTTCGCCCAGGTCCACAAACGCGCCGAAGGGCGCCAGGCGGGTGAGCATCCCTTCCACCACCTGCCCGGGCTGAAAGCGCTCAGCCACGCGCTGCCATGGATCGGGCTGGCGGCGCTTCAGGCTTAGGCCGATGCGCTTGCTCTCGCGGTCGACCTTGAGCACTTCAATTTCAACTTCCTGGCCCACGGCCAGCACTTCACTGGGGTGCTTCACGCGCCGCCAGGAGAGTTCGGAAATATGGATCAGGCCGTCGGCCCCGCCCAGGTCGACGAATGCGCCAAAATCGCGCAGCCCGGTGACCACGCCCGTGCGCACCTGACCCTCGGCCAGGTCGCTCAACAGGCGGGTCTTCTGCTTCTCGCGGTATTCCTTCTGGGCGTTGCGCTGCGAGAGCACCAGCCGGCGGCGCTGGCGGTCCACTTCGATGACCTTAAAGCCCATCTTGCGGCTGACCAACTGCGCCAGGCGGCTTTGGCGTTCGTTCTCGGGCACGCCGCGCGGCAGGTCGGTGATGTGCGACACCGGCACAAAGGCCTGCACGTCGCCGAACTGCACGATCAGGCCACCGCGATTATAGCCGGTGACCGCGCCTTCCCACATTTCGCCGCTGGCCATCAGGCGCTCGGCCGTTAGCCAATCTTTCTGCTGGCGGCCCTGGTTGACCGAGACGCGCAAGTTGCCGTCTTTGTCTTCCGGCTCGATGACGACCACCGGCACTTCCTGGTCGACCTCGAACGTCACGCCTTCTTCGCGCAGCTTATCGAGCTCGGCCCGGGGCACGACGCCGTCGCGCTTTAAGCCCAGGTCGACGATCATGCCCTGCGTGTCCAGGGCAACTACCCGGCCAGACAGAACGTCTCCCCGCAGCGGGCGCGGGGTGGCTTCGGAACTTTCAAGCAGTGCTCTAAAGTCTTCTGACTCGGCCATCGGTTAGACCATCCTGGAGCATAAATAAAAAAACTCGGCGCAGCGCCAACAAGCGTGGCGCGCCGAGTTGTCAGGGTTGTGCAGGGCGAGTGAAATCTAAAAAAAGGATTATCTCATCTCCGCTGGAAGCCCCTCAAACAGACGCGTCATGCGCGACTCATATGTGCTGAGTGTCAGCATTATACATCCCGCTTATAACAATGTCAATTTTTCCGGGCGAATTGCCCTATGCGGTTGACACAAATCTTCCCTCAGACTAAAATTGAACTCTGATCCAAAATTAGACCCAATTTCAACGAAAACGCCATGCTAGCTACCCTCACGCCCACCCGGCGCGCGCGCAAAAAGGCCGCCACCAAAGAGCGCCTGTACGCCGAGGCGCTCAACCTGTTCCGCCGCCAGGGCTACGCCGCCACCACGGTCGAGGCCATCGCCGCCGCGGCCCAGGTCTCGCGCGGCACCTTTTTCAACTACTTCCCCGGCAAAGACGCCCTGCTGCACTACCTGAGCGACCGGCTGGCCGCCGCCGCCGCCGAGACCCTGACCGCCGCGCTGGCCGGCCCAGCCGGCGGCGTGCGCGCCCGCCTCAGCCGGCTGGGCCAAGCGCTGGCGGCCACGGTGGAGGCCGACCGCGAGTTGGCGCGCGTGGCGGTGTTTGCGCGCCTCACGGCGCCGGCCGCCGACCCAGCCGACCCGCACCGCCAGCGGCTGCGCCAGGTGGTGAGCGCCCTGCTGCTGGAAGGCCAGCGCTGGGGCGAGGTGGCCGCCGGCCTGGACCCCGACCTGTGGAGCAGCGCGCTGACCGGCGTGTACTATCAGCAGATCTTTGAGTGGTGCGCGGCGGCCGACCAAATACCCATAATCGCCCTGATCGAGCAGGAGCTAAACGGGCAGAGCAACGTCATCCCCGGCGACGAGTCGGGGATAGCTCAGTAATGATCCCACTAACCGCTCTGGGAGTGCGAC
>JBBRZY010000795.1:0-2624 GCA_038252885.1 Anaerolineales bacterium
AATGGCCGTCCCGTCAATCAATTGTGCCGTCATTCCGTCTCCCGTCGTAACCCGCCTCGTCTAAAGCGCACGCTTTCTAGACCCTGCCGCCCTAGCGCAGCATCCCCTGAGTCCCCTTAAGTCCCCCGAGTCCCCCTACCCGGCCCTCGCAATCGAAACCGGATTGAGCGTAAAGCCCTACGGCCGCCAGGCGGGCTGGTAATCGAGCGCACTGTCGTTAGTGAGGCGCGTGACTTGCGCGCCCGTAAAGCTCATGCGATACAGGTCGTGCTGGGCGGCGTCACGCCACGACTCGAACACCAGCCAGCGCGAGTCGGGCGACCAGGCCGGGTCGGCGTTGGGGCCGGCCGTGGTTAACTGCTGCGCGCCAAAACCGCGCTGGTCCCAGGCCGCCAGCCAGATGTCGCTGCCGACCATATACGTCACGTACTGCCCGTCGGGCGACCAGGCCGGGTAGCCCGCCGCGACGTCGCGCGTAATGGGTTCGGGGTTCGCGCCGCCGTCCGCAAACGTGCCATCCGTGAACATCCAGTAGATCGTCGGCTGGCCGCTGCGACTGTTGTTGCGGAACGCCAGCCGCTCGGCGTCGCCCGACCAACTGGCTTGGCTGTCGCCCGAGCGCTCATTGCTGAGGCGCTGCGCGCCCGCGCCCGCGCTGTCGGCCACGTACACCTGCGCCCGGCCGTTGTCGTTGAACGTAAAGACCACGCCCGCGCTCGACCAATCGGGGTCCCACTCGCCACCCAGCAGCGTGATAAATGGCCGCAGCCCGCTGCCGTCGGCATTGATGTAATAGATGGCGCTGCCGCTGTACTGTTCCTTTTTGCCGGTGCACGGGGTAACGAACAGCAGCGCCGAGCCATCGGGCGACCAGGCCGGCTGGCACGCGCCCTCGGCCACATTCGTCACCGGCGTAATATTCTCGCCATCGGCGTCCATCAAATAGATTTGAGGCCGGCCGCTGCGCTCACTGACAAAGGCGATGCTCAGGCCGGCCGTTCCACCACCCACCGCCGTCGGCGCGGGCGTGAACGTCTCGGTCGGCAGCGGCGTTTCGGTCGAGGCCGGCGTAACTGAGGCCGCCGATACGGCGGTTTCAGTCGGCACGACCAGCGGCATATCAGTCGCGGCGGCGGCGGTCGCAGTCGCGGCCGGGGGCAAGGTCGCCGTCGCGGCCACTGGCGCGGCGGTCTGGGTGGCTACCAGGGCGGTGGGCGTGGCCGCCGGGCGGTTGAATACGCCGGCCGCCCACAACCCGGCCGCTGCCAGCGCCAGCCCGCCCACCAACCCCGCCCCCACAATCAGCGCCCACGGTGGCCCCCGGCGCGCGGGCGGCGCGGCGGCTGGCAGGCTGAGGGGTCGGCTGGGCGGCGCAGGAATGGCCGGCAGTGCGGTGGGCGCGGTCGACGGCGGGAGAGCGGCGGGCGGTTGCGCCCCCGGCCAGGGCGCGGTGCGGTCGTCGTTGACCAACGTGGCCAAAAACAAGGCGGCCGTCTGAAAGCGCCCATCGGGCTTGAGCACCAGGGCGCGCTCGATAGCGGCGGCGGTGCCGGCCGACACGCCCGGGTTCAGGTCGCGCAGCGAGATCAGTGGCTTCTGGTTGAGGGCGCGCTCCAGGCTGTCAGGCGGCGGCTGCGCGGTGAGCATGGCATACAGCGTCGCGCCCAGGGCGTACAGGTCAGAGCGCGGATCGGTGCGGCCCGCGCCATACTGCTCGGGCGGCGAGTAGCCGGGGCTGAGCGCCTTGGCCCCGGCGGCGGTGGCCTGGCTGTCATCGTGCACCTTCGCCAGGCCAAAATCCACCAGCACCGCGCGGCCATCGGGCGTGATCTTGATGTTGCCTGGTTTGATGTCGCGGTGGATCACGGCTTGCGGCCGGCCGTGCAGATAGATGAGGGCGTCGAGGATATCCCGCGCCCAGCGCAGCACCTCGGCCTCGGGCAGTGGGCTGTCCTGGCGCATCAGGCGCTGGCGCGCATCTTCGCCGGCCACAAAGTCCATCACCAGGTATTGGCCCTGGTCGGGGATGACAAAGTGGTCGGTCACGCGCGGCAGGCCGGGGTGCCGCAGCGAGGCCAGCAGCGTGGCCTCCTGCCGAAATTGCAGCGCAAACTCCGACGACACGAAGAGATTTTCCTTGATGGCGACTTCCACACCCAGGTTCTCGTCGTGCGCGCGGTACACCGCCCCCATGCCGCCCCGGCCCAACTCGGCCAGGATGCGATAACGGTGATAGAGCAGCGCCTCGTTTTGTAGTGGCATAAGTTGGTTTTAAGTATAGCCGAGGAGCAAGGCGGGCGGAAGTTGGAGGTCGGAAGTCTAACCAAAGTCGTCTATCAGACCGCAATAACCTATTTATCTAGTTTGCCGCCCACCTTTTTCTAAGCGCAGCCTCTCTTTCTCTTTCTTTGCACTTAATGCATAAACCGACAACCCGCGCGCTACCCACCGAACGTGCGACTGCCACAATGCCGCGCTAAAACTCCTTAGAGCCTGTCTGAAAAGTCAGATCAATGAGCCAAACGTTTGACCATCAGGCGGATCATGGCGACATAGATGAAGGCTTCGCTGGTTTCAGGCAAGCGCTCGTAGTCGCGCGCCAGGCGCCGGTTGCGGGTCAGCCA
>JBBRZY010000796.1:0-2622 GCA_038252885.1 Anaerolineales bacterium
AGACGGTCTGGCCCAGGATGACTGGGACGGCTGGAAGCTCATTACCGACCGCCTGGGCGCGACCACCCAGCTCGTCGGCGACGACTTGTTCGTCACTAACGTCACGCGCATTCAGCAGGGCATTGACCGGGGCGTGGGCAATTCGGTCCTCATCAAGCTCAATCAAATCGGCACGCTCACCGAGACGATCCAGGCCATCAACCTGGCCCACAAGGCTGGTTGGACCGCCGTCACGTCGCACCGCAGCGGCGAGACCAGCGACAGCTTCATCTCCGACCTCGTCGTCGGCCTCGGCACCGGGCAGATCAAGACCGGCGCGCCCGCCCGCAGTGAGCGCGTCGAGAAGTTCAACCAGCTCCTGCGCATCGAGGAAGAGTTGGGCAGCCGCGCCGTCTACGCCGGCCTGACCCTTTTCAAGAGCTAACGGCCTGCCGCCGGCTCCATTTGAAACAAAAGCGGCGCTTACGCCTGGTAAGCGCCGCTTCCTATTTGGCCGCCCCCCGCCCAAGCCGGTCATGGCTTTGGGTTGCGAGCTGGCGAGGGCGGTGTCTTTAGCGAAGCATCCGTGGGGATAATCGCCAGTTACTCTCGCCACCGTCGCCTCCCCAAAGGCCAGTGGTCAAACGCGCGCATTGTGATAATATTCCCAGACGCACAGCCTGGCATATGCCACTGCGAAACAAGGAGAGTTGAACGTGAAGAACAAGCTTTACCTGAGCCTTTCGACCATGGCGCTCGGCGCGGCGCTCGCCCTGGCCGGGTGCAGCCCCGCCACGCCCGCCGGCCCCACCAGCGTGCCCGCGCAGAACTTCACCGTCGGCGGCCTAGACGCCTTCAAGTTCGACCCGCCCACCCTCACCGCCAAGGTGGGTGAGCAAATCAACATCGTCCTCGACAACAAGGGCGTGCTCGAACACAACCTCGTCATCGACGAGTTCAGCCTGCATCTCGGCCCGGTCACCGGCGGCAATAAGTCGGCCCCCGGCACTTTCACGCCCACCGCCGCCGGCACCTACGTCTACTACTGCGACGTGCCCGGCCACAAAGACGCCGGCATGACCGGCACGCTCACCATCACCAACTAAGTGTTCCAGTACTGCCACCGGCGCCGGGCCACTCGCCCGGCGTCGTTGGTTTAACTCTCATTTGCGTCTTACCAATTGTGAGTATGCTTATGCCAGCGTTGGTTGTCTCTGGAGAGTCTGCATGAACGGTCTCTTTCGCACCCTTTTCACTTTGATGCTGGTGGCCGTCACCAGCGTCGCGATCTTCGTGGGCGGTTTCATCGCCGGCCACTACACCGCCTTCCCCGGCCTGGCGGGCGTAGGCGCCGGCCCGGATAGCACTTCCACCCCGACCGACCGGCAAGCGCTCTTCGCGCCGTTTTGGGAGTCGTGGGACCTCGTGCACGCCGAGTTCGTCGATCAACCGCTCGATGACACCAAGCTCATGCAGGGCGCCATCACCGGCCTGATGGCTGCGCTGGGCGACCAGCACTCCAGCTATATCCCGCCCGAGCAGTACAACCTCATCAACGCCGATCAGTCCGGCCAGTTTGAGGGCATCGGCGCGTATGTCGAGGGCGTCGCGGGCGTCGGTCTGCGCATCGTCTCGCCCTTCCCCGGCTCGCCCGCCGAACAGGCCGGCCTGCTGCCCGGCGACATGATCGTAGCCGTAGATGGCAAGGATGTGACCAGCCTGAACGAGACGCAAGCCGTCAGCCTGGTGCGCGGCCCGGCCGGCACCACCGTCAACCTCAGCATTGTGCGCACCGCCGACGACGGCTCGAGCGAGGCGCTGGCTTTCGCCGTCGTGCGCGACACCATCACCGTCGCCTCCGTTGAAGGTAAGTTGCTCGACAACAACGTGGCCTACGTCAAGGTCAACGATTTCGGCGAGCGCACCTCACAGGAGTTGCAGGACACGCTGCGCACGCTCATGGACGCCAAGCCCGCCGGGCTCATCCTCGACCTGCGCGGCAATCCGGGTGGCTTTCTCGACACCGCGATTGAGGTCGCTTCGCAGTTCCTGCCGCGCGGCACGCTCGTGATGCAAGAGCGCTTTGGCGACGGCCGCCAAATAGACTACGATGCCCAAGGTGGCGGCCTGGCGACCGACATCCCGCTGGTCGTCCTAATTGATAAAGGCTCGGCCTCGGCCTCGGAGATCGTGGCGGGCGCGATCCAGGACCACGCCCGCGGCACGCTGGTGGGCGAGACCTCCTACGGCAAAGGCTCGGTGCAGAACTGGCACGCCCTGCGCGGCAACAATGGCGCCGTGCGCGTGACGATTGCCCGCTGGTACACGCCCGATGGCCGCAGCATCCACGAGCTTGGCATCACGCCCGATGTGACCATTCCGCTGACCGAAGACGACCACGCCGCGGGCCTCGACCCCCAGTTGGACGAGGCCGTGCGCCAACTGCTCGACAGCGCCGGCCAAGCGCCAACTCTGCTTTCCCTGCACCAGCCTGCCCTCAGTTTGATGCAGTAATCCAGCACTGGCTATACAAGCGCGGGGGCCCCAGTTTTTCGGGCGCCGCGCATGTTGTTTTGTGATTTCCCACGGGAAAAGTGGGATGGGGTGTGGCAACTTTTTGGCGGGGGGGGCGGAGAATCAGCA
>JBBRZY010000797.1:0-2616 GCA_038252885.1 Anaerolineales bacterium
CCAAACAGGTCTTGGGCCAGGCTGTAGCCCAGCACGACGACCTTGTTGGCTTTGTCGAGATCGGTTGCGTTCAAGAAGCGCCCGGTGCTGAGGGCCACATCGCGCACGACGGGATAGTCCACGGTGGTGCCGATGACGGGCACGGCGTCGATCACGGTGCTCTCGAACTTGGCGCTGAAGCTGCTATTGCGCTCGGTGGCGATGCCGGCCACATCGGCAATCGAGGTGCCGAGGGCGAGGGCGTCGTCATAGGTCAGCCCGGCCGCGCCACCACCGCCGCCGCCGGGGGGGCCGCCCGCCCGGCCGGCGGTGAAGCCCTGCTGCACAAACAGCAAGTTCGAGCCTAAGCTGGTGATCTGGTCGGCGATGGTGGCCTCGGTGCCGGCGCTGATGCCGATGCTGACGATGACGGCCGCCACGCCGATGATGACGCCCAGGGCGGTGAGCAGCGCCCGCAGCTTGTTGGCCCACATGCCTTCCCAGGCGGTGCGTAGGATGTCGGTGAGGCGCATGGCTAGTCTCCCACGGCCACCGGCACGGCCGCCGGGGGGCTGACGCGCGACAGGGGCAACCGGCCGGCCGTCTCGGCGATCAGGCCGTCGCGCACCAAGATCGTGCGCTGGGCGTGCGCGGCGATGTCGTGCTCGTGCGTCACCATGACGATCGTGCGGCCGAGCGCGTGCAGCTCGTGCAGCAGGGCCATGATGTCTTCGCTCGACTGCGTGTCGAGGTTGCCGGTCGGCTCGTCGGCCAGCACCACGGCCGGGTTGGTGATCAGGGCGCGGGCAATCGCTACGCGCTGCTGCTGCCCGCCGGAAAGCTGGTTAGGGAAGTGCTTGGCGCGGTCGGCTAGGCCCACCGCGGCCAGCGCGGCGTGGGCCGCCTGGGTGCGCGCTTTGGGTGAGAGCTTGCTCTTGCGGTCGTAGAGCAGCGGCAGCACTACATTATTGATGGCCGTGGCCCGCCGCAGCAGATTGAATGACTGGAAGATAAAGCCCAGCTTGCGGTTGCGCACATCGGCCAACTGCGCGCGGTTGAGGCGGCTGACGTCCTCCCCGGCTAAGAGGTAGCGCCCCGCGCTGGGGCGGTCGAGGCAGCCGATGATGTTCATGAGCGTGCTTTTGCCCGAGCCCGACGGCCCCATAATCGCCACGAACTCGCCCGGTTGGATGGCGACATCCACCCCCTTGAGCGCGGCCACCTGGGCCTCGCCCACCCCATACACCTTGAACACCTGCTCCAAGAAAATGATGGGCTCCGTGCTCATTGCACCGTCTCCACGATGCCGGTGCTGATCACATCGCCCTGGTTCAGGCCGCTGAGGATCTCGACATTGGCGACATCGCGCAGGCCCACGGTGACCGGCGTGAACACCAACTCGCCGTCGGCCCCCACCACAAAGACCGCGTAGCTGGTGGCCGTCAACTCGCGCAGCGCCTCAATCGGCACAATCAGCGCGCCCAGCGCTTCACCGGCGGTGATCTCGACCGTGCCGTTCATGCCCGCGATCAGCCGCACCGCGTCGGGGCCGGGGTCGAGCGTGGCCCAAGCCTGCACCACCGAGGTGTTGTTGACCGTGACGAGCGCCGGGTCCACCCGCAGCACCTGCCCGCTGAAGGTCGTCTCCGGCGCGGCATCGAACACCACGCTGATCGGGTAGCCTTCATTGACATAGGCCAGGTCGGTCTCGTCGATGTAGAACTGCACGCGGGCGTTGTCCAGGTCGGCGACTGTGACAATGGCTCCGGTTGACACGTCCGCGCCGGCGGTCGCGTTGACGGCCGTGACCGTGCCGGCAATGGGGCTGGTGAGGGTGGTGGCGGCGAGCGTTTGCTGCGCCTGGGTCAGCGCCAGCTGCGCCTGGGTGATGGCGTTGCGGGCGCTGCTGAGGGTCGACACGTTGCCTGCGGGCAGCGGCTGCCCTTGCAGCTCGGCCAGCGTTGCGATGGCCTGGTCAAGATCAGCTTGGGCCACCGCCAAATTGGCCTGGGCCAGCGCCACAGCGGCGGTGGCGGGCTGATAGTTATTGGCGCCGGCGTAATTGGCCTGGGCCTCGTCCAGCGCCGTTTGTGCGTCGGCCAGGCTCACCTGCTGGTTCTGCTGGGCCTGGTCATAGTTAATCTGCGCCACTTCCAAATCAGCCAGAGCGTTTTCATACGTGGTCTTGGCGGTGGTCGTCTTGCCGTGATACTCGCCGTACCAGATGATGGCGTGCTGCCAGTTCGAAAAGGCCGTGTCGGCCGCGGTCTGGGCGGCCTCCAGGGAGGCGAGGTTCGAGCGCGTGCCCAGGTCCACCAAGGCCACGTTGTTCGCGGCGGCGTCATAGGCGCGCTGCGAGTCCGCGAGCGCATCGGCGTAGTAGTCGACATCCACCACATTGAGGTTGCGGAGCGTCTTCTCGGCGGCGGTCAGCGTGGCCTGCTTGGTCACCACCTCCAGCTGCGCGGCCGCAATGGCCGCCGGCGACATTAGAGCGGCCAGGTCTTGCTCGGCCTGCGTCAGGTCAAACTCGGCCTGGGCCACGGTATTCTGCGCCGAAGAGTCGTCCAGCTGAGCGATCACGTCGCCAGCAGTCACATGGTCGCCAACGACCACGGTCAGCGCTGTCAGGGTGCC
>JBBRZY010000798.1:0-2615 GCA_038252885.1 Anaerolineales bacterium
CAGCGGGCAGTGGGCGGCCTGGACCAACCTGAACAGCCTGGTGCCGCTGGCCGGCATGAGCGGCGTGTTCTGGACCGGCACGTATGTCGTCATCGTCTACCAGTCGAGCGCGGATGCCAAGATTTACTACCGGCGCTCGACCGATGGCGTGACGTTTGGCGCGGCGGCGGTGGCCTATGCCGACCCCGCGCCAGCCTATGTGGCCGCGCTGGGCGGCGTGAGCGGCGGGGCCACCAACTCGGGCGTGGCGGTGCACTACAACGGCGGGGTTTACTACGGGGCTTACAACGCCAACGCCAATACCTGGAGCGCGCTAGAGGCGACCGGCCTGACCAACTCGACCTTCCAGAACCCGTCGCTGGCGGGGCTGTATGACGCGGCGCGGGCGCGGCACGTGCTGCTGGTGACCACCATCGGCTACGTGCCCTGGGCACACTTTGCGATCTTCGCCGTCACGCGCACCGGGGCGGGTGCGTTTGGGACGCCGGCGCCGTATATGCACTCGAACCGCCAGGCGTATGTGGGGATCGCGGTCAGCGCGTCTACGCTCAACGGTTTTTGGTGGTTGAGCTTCGGCCGGCAGCGGCCCGGCACAGCCAGCAGCAGCCACTATGTGGCGTGCTCGAACGATGGCCTGCACTGGGAGGACGCCTACCCGCTGCGCGAGGACGCCAACCCGTATATGGAAATTCTGGGCGCGCTGGCCGGCGACAACGCGTACACGTACCTGGCGAATGAGACGACGGTGATGCGCTCCAGCGCGCCGAGCTACTGGTCGAACCTGAGCGTCAGCCGCTTTGAGCTGGCGGCGGGCGGGCGCAGCCTGGCGGCGGAAGGGGCCGTGCGCAATATCGGGCTGTCGGCGGTGGTGGCGCTAATTGACAACCGGGCCGGCGCGGCGACGACGCCCGCGCTGCACAGCGCGTTCACGCTGGAACGCGGCTACCAGGTGGAGGGGACCGATTACTACGTGTCGGCCGGCACGTTTTATGTGACCGGCTTTCGCTACCTGAGCCGCGATCACCTGCTGGAAGTGACGGCCACTGATGCCTGGGGGCTGCTGGAGGCGTGGGTGCTCGACCAGGCCTTTGCCATGCGCGGCGCGCGCGTTGATACGCTGCTGGAGCACTTTTGCGCGCTGGCGGGGGTGCACACGGTGACGTTTGACGGCTCGGCGCTGTGGGCGACGACGATTAGCAACTTCACGGTGGTGGGCGGGGCGACCGGTTTTGTGGCGGTGCGGGCGCTGCAGGAGCGCGTGCCGTTCGACCTGACAGTGCAGGCCGATGGCAGTGTGTATGCCTTCGGGCCGGCGGCCGGGCCGGCCGCGGTGGCGGCGTTTGGGCCGAGCGCTCATCCGCTGTGGCCGGGCGACTTCGGCGCGCAGGTGGGAGTCAACTTCGTCGCGGTCGCGGGCAGCCAACCGGCGGGGGTGGGCGCTGATGCTTATGGGGTCAATACGGTGGTGGCGGCCGGGCGGCGCTGGACGACGCAGAAGATCAACCCGCGCCTGACGCTCAACGCCGAGGCTGACGCGCTGGCGGCGGCGCTGCTGGTGCAGCACACCGAGCGGGCCAAGGCCGGCGTGTTTCAATGCCCGCCACACTTCGCACTGGAGCCGGGCGATGTGGTGACGGTGGCCGACTCGGCTTATGCGGCGGCGGCCGGCCCGTGGCGCGTGGTGGGGATCGAGGAGTTCTTCAACACGCAGAAGACGCGGCCCTTCTTTCAGAGGATTACTTTGCGAGGAACGGCGTGAGGGGGATTGCTGATTGTGGATTTCTGATCTTTGATTGAAGAGCAAGTTCGTGAAATGAAAGCCGGATCAGCCTCCAAGGGGGCTGATCCGGCTTGGCATTGGCGTGACGGCCGAGGGCTACCTCTTCACGATCGGCAAATACACCGCCGTCGTGGCCAGTTCGACCGCGCCGATGTCGCAGCCGAGCGGGCCGGTGTTGTTGGCGTCGCGCGGACGGGCGATGTTGCGGGCGTCGTAGGAGGGCGTGCTGCAGTCGGGGCCGAGTGGGATGGCGTCGAGCACGACGCTGGTGCCGAGCGGCAGGTGCACCGGGAGGCCGCTCAGTGGGTCGGTGCTCAGTGGGCGCAGCACGGTGTTGATGCTGCCGGCCAGGGTGATATCTGAAATGCCGTTCAGGCAGCCGCCGGTGCCGCCGTTTTGGCCGAGCAGGTTGTGGTTGTCGCCGTACTGCACCGAGCCGGCGTCCTTGAAGCAGTCGCTGTTGCTGGGCGCGGTGTTGCCGGCGATGATGCTGTTGATTAGATTGATGGTAGCGACATTGGTGTTGGCCACCCCGCCGCCGCTGTTAGTGGCGGTGTTGAAGGCCACCGTCACGTGGTCGAGCGTGGTGGACGAGCCGATCTTGCTAAACACCCCGCCGCCCTGGCTGCCGCTGTTGCCGCTGAGGGTGGAGTTGAAAACCGACACGATGCTGGCGTTGTTGTAGATCGCGCCGCCCAGGCCGGGGCCGGTGTTGTTCGTGAACGCGCTCTGGTTGATCTCGACACTGGCGCCCTCCCGCACCGCCAGGCCGCTGCCGCCCAGGCTGAAGTCGGTGCTGTGGTTGTTTTTAACGACGCTGAAATTGAGAGTCAAC
>JBBRZY010000799.1:0-2599 GCA_038252885.1 Anaerolineales bacterium
CCCAGGCCGGGCTGCGCGGGGCGGCGCTGAACGTGCGCGCCAACGCTGAAGAACTGATCAACAGCGCCATGGCCGAGGCCTGGCTCAAAGAACTGGCCGGGCTGGAGGCACGGGCGAACGACGCCCTGGCCGCCATTGACCGGCTGCTGCGAGACAGGGCGTAATGGCGGTTCGGACAGCAACGGCGCGCGGGCGGAGGCGCTTGACCGGGATGGGCGCGCTACTGCTGGCGCTGGGGCTGGCCGGATGCAATGGTTACACGCTCGGCCCGGGCCTGGGCACGGCCCAAGTGATTAATACGCGCCCGCCCATGGCAACCTGGACGCCCGGCCCAAGCCTGACCCCGGCCGATGAGTTGACCAGCACGCCGCTGGCGGGGCCGCTGCCGACCAGTGGACCGACGATTACGCCGCGCGCGACGGCGGCCCCGACGCTGCCGCCGCCCTTGACGCCGTGCGCCGACGAGGCTTGCGCGGTGGCGGCCCAACACTTTTGGCTGGCGCGGCCGATCCCTAGCGGCGAGGGCTATGTGGATTATGTGGACCGGTCATACCCATATGGCTCCACGCAAAATGACGCGCGCGACCCGCACCATGGAGTGGAATTCTTCAACGGCAGCGGCACGCCGATTATCGCGGCCGGGGCGGGCACGGTGGTGGTGGCCGGCGATGACGCGGGCCTGGCTTACGGGCCGTCGACGCAGTTCTACGGGCGGCTGGTGGTGGTGGAGCTAGACGAGACTTATGACGGCCAGCCGGTGTTCAACCTGTACGGCCACATGCAAAGCGTGAGCGTGGCGCCCGGCGAGCACGTGGAGGCCGGCGACGCGTTGGGCCTGGTCGGTTCGACGGGCGTGGCGATTGGGCCGCACTTGCACTTTGAGGTGCGGGTGGGCGAAATTCTGTACACGGCCACGCGCAACCCGGAGCTGTGGCTCAAGCCGTTCGTAGTGGACGGCACGCCGTGGGGGGCGATTGCGGGCCGGGTGGTGGACACCAGTGGCAACGTGCTGCCAGAGTTGACGGTGGCGATTCGCCCGGTCAGGACGGTGGCCGAGGCGCCGCGCAACCGCTTTGTGCTGACCTATGCGCTGGACCAGTATTCCATCAATGGCGACGACCGGCTGCAGGAGAACTTCGCTATCGGCGATATGGCGCCGGGGACGTATTCGGTCTCGGTGAGCACGACTAAGCTGTACCAACAGTTGCTGACGGTGAAGCCGGGGGAACTGGCCTTCGTGACCTTTGTGGTTAACCCGCCCGGCCCGCGCGCCACGCCGGCCGAGACGGTGACGGCCAGCGACCCACCCGAGGCCAGCGCCTCGCCGGAGGCCACCGAAATGCCCGAGGGAACGGCGACGCCATGAAGCCCCTACCCCGCCTCGGGCTGCTGCTGGTGGGCCTGGCGTTGGCGGCTTGCGGCCCGACGCTCACGCCGACGACTGAGCCGATTGGCTCGCAAGTGGCGGCGCGGCTGACGCAGACGGCGGCGGTGCCCAGCAACACGCCCCCGCCGACCACGGCCACGGCTACGGCGACGCACACACCGAACGCGACGCTGACGCCCAAAGCCACCCCGACCACCCTGACCGCCACGCCGAGCGAGACCGCCACGCCGACAGAGACGGAGACGCCCACGCGGCCAGCCCGTGCGACGGTGGGGCTCGACACTCTGCCGTTTCCGCCGGTGGCGTTCGGCGGGGCGAGCCACTTCTATTTCGGCAATCCGTCGGAGGGCTTTATCGCCTCGTCTTACCGCTACGGCTCAGTGGGGCCGGGCCAGAACTTCGCGCCGCACCATGGGGTTGACTTGTCGGCGCCGGCGGGCGCGACGATTTTGGCGGTGGCCCAGGGCACGATCTATTACGCGGGCAGCGACCTGGAGCGCGCGTTCGGGCCGCAGACGGACTTCTACGGCAACCTGGTGGTGCTGCAATTGGCGCAGTCGTGGAACGGCCACACGGTCTATGCGCTATATGGGCACATGGACACGATTGCGGTGGAGAGCGGGCAGGCGGTGGCGGCGGGTGAGGCGCTGGGCACGGTGGGCGCGACCGGGGTGGCGCTGGGGCCGCATTTGCACCTGGAGGCGCGGATTGACCTGCCCGACAGCTATTGGGACACGCGCAACACGGAGCTGTGGCTGACGCCCATCGGCGGGTACGGCACGCTGGCGGTGCGGGTGACCAATGCGGCGGGCTTCTACCTGCCAGGGGTGCGGATTGACTTTGTGTGCTCGGATGCCGCGCCGCGCTTTATGGAGACGTATTGGTATAACGGGGTGAACCCAGATGACGAGTACGGTGAGAACGCGGCGATGATGAACCTGCCGGCGGGCTATTGCGATTTCAAGGTACATGCTTACGGCCAGGTGTACGAGTTCAATGACGGACTGGTGCAGGCCGGCACCGTGTCGTTTGTGAACATCAAGCTGCCGTGAGGCTGCTCAATTACTCAATAACCAAGTTTGGCGCGGGCCGGAAGCACTGGCTGTCAACGTCAGCGGGCCGCCGCACCGCAGGCTGACTGTCTGAGAGTCGCTATCTGACCGAGGTGAGGAAACTGAAGGGGGGCTGGGTCGCGCTGCGCCGACCCAGCCC
>JBBRZY010000800.1:0-2592 GCA_038252885.1 Anaerolineales bacterium
CCACCTGCACCTGCGTGAAGGGCGCGCTGCGGGCCGGGTCGTCCAGGTAGTAGAAGTGCGGGTAGCCGTGATGCGTCGGCTCGTAGTCGATGCCGGCCTGCAGCGCCAGCGCGCGCACTTTCAGCTTCGCGTCGTTGAAAGCCTCGAAGTCCACACGCGCACGGAACAGGTCGCCCTTGCGGCCGGGGTACTTGAACGGGCGGCAGGCCTTGAGCACCTGGGCGATGGCGGCGGCCAGTTGGTCGATCTCCCCTTCCTTGAAGCCGCGCTGGGTGATCCAGGGTGTGCCCAGGCGCAGGCCCGACGGGTTGGCGGCCGACACGTCGCCGGGGATGGTGTTGCGGTTGGTGACCACGCCGGCCAGGTCAAGGATGCGCGCGGCCAGGTCGCCCATCAGCGGGGTGCCGTCGGGGCCGACGACCGATTTGCAGTCGAGGTTGAACAGGTGGCTCTCGGTGCCGCCGAACGGGATGGCAAACCCGTGGCCCTGCATCTGCGCGGCGAAGCGCACGGCATTGCGGACGGTCTGGGCCTGCAATTCTTTGAACGCGGGCGTGGCGCACAGCTTGAAGCTGGCGGCCAGCGCGGCGAAGACGTTGACATGCGGGCCGCCCTGCTCGCCGGGGAACACCGCCCGGTCGATCTTGCGCGACAGCCCGGCGTCGGTGGTGATGATGCACGCGCCGCGCGGGCCGTTGAGGGTCTTGTGGGTGGTGAAGGTGGTGACGTGCGCAATGCCGACCGGGTTGGGATAGACGCCGGCGGCGATCAGCCCAGCCACGTGCGCCATGTCGGCCATCAGGAAAGCGCCCACGCTGTCGGCGATCTGCCGGAAGCGCGCGAAGTCGGCGGCCCACGGGTACGACGAGTAGCCGACGATGATGAGCTTGGGCTTGTGCTCCAACGCCAGCCGCTGCACCTCGTCCATATCGATCTTCTGGGTCTTGGCGTCAATGGTGTACGGCACGATCTTGTAGTATTTGCCGGAACGGTTGGCGGCCGAGCCGTGGGTCAGGTGGCCGCCGTAGAGCAAGTTCATGCCCATGACGGTGTCGCCCGGGTTGACCAGCGCGTGGTAGACGGCGTTGTTGGCGGGCGCGCCGGAGAGCGCCTGCACGTTGACAAATAGTTGATCCGCGCTGTAGCCGTTGGCGGCGAACAGCTCGGCGCAGCGGCGGCGGGCCAGGGTCTCGACCACATCGGCGTACTCGACGCCCTTGTAGTAGCGCGGGTCGCTGTAGCGGCGGTAGTGGGCCAGCCGAGACTCATAGTTGAGCAGATCGGCTTCGGGCATCTGGCGCGTGTCGTCGTCGGGGTAGCCCTCGGCGTACAGGTTCTGGAAGGTGCTGCTGAGGGCTTCGCGCACGGCCTGCGGGGCCGACGACTCGGAGGCGATGAGGATGAGCTTGCGGTACTGGCGCTCGGCCTCGATCTGGGTGAGTTCGTACACATCGGGGTCGACATCGCGCAACGCGCCGCGAAAGAGAAAATCGGTCATGAGGGGCTCCACAGTGGTGGCCACAGTAGTGGGGTAGCGAGCGAGGGGGATTGTAGGCGGGGGGAAGAGGAACGTCAAGATTGATTGCTGCCACGCACCTGGCGGTGGGGCCAGTGTATGGGGCAGGCTGGCGGCCAGCGGTGGGAGGGCCAAGGGTTGGGTGAGGGCGGGCGGCGGTCTGGTTTAGCGAACTTGGATATACTTCCCGTGCCTGGGGGGAGCTGCCGCTCACCGCCGCGCTTGGGCTGTTGGTCCGCAGTCGGCCGTGGAGCGCACCGAGGATGACTCTGACCTGGCACCGCGGCTGTTCCTGCCGCTGACGCTGAGATAAAGAACACCGGCCATGAACACTCAACGCTTACTCACGCTGCTGGTGCTGGTAGCTCTGGCGGCCTGCGGCCCGGTGCCAACGGTCGCGCCTAGCCCAACGCCGCGAGTGGCAACCGCCACACGTGCACCGGCCACAGCCACGCGCCCGCCGCTCAGCGCGACGGCGACGACCGTGCCGACCGCCCTGCCCTCGCCAACGGCCACAGACGCGCCGGGCGGGACGCTCACGCGGACGGGGCAGTTGGGGCGCGGGCAGGCGTTTCAGATGGCCTGGTCGCCGGACGCCACGCAGTTGGCCATCGGCAGCAGCGTGGGGGCCTATGTGCTCGACGCGGCCACGCTGGCCGTGACGCGCTTCTTCCCCACCCGCTATCCGGTCTACGTGGTGCGCTTCAGCCCCGACGGCCAGCAGTTGGTCGGCGGCGGCGTCCTGACCGCCGACGATCCCGGCCAGGTGGGCACGGTAGATATCTGGAACCTAGCCGATGGCGCGCGCGTGGCGGGCGTGCCCGAGTTGAGCGTATGGCTGAACGATGTGGCGCTCGACCCAAGTGGCACGCTGCTGGCGGTCGGCGGGCTGTTCCCCACCACGCAGGTGGTAGTGTGGGACCTGGCGACCAACGAGCCGCTGTACTCGGCCACGCCGGGCACGGCCGGGGCCACGGTGGGCACGAGCGTGGCCTTCAGCCCCGACGGCCAACTGCTGGCGCTGGCAGGCGGGGCCGATGGCGTGCTGCTGTATCAGGCGCGCAGCGGCGTGCTGC
>JBBRZY010000801.1:0-2587 GCA_038252885.1 Anaerolineales bacterium
CAACGGCCAACTAGATTCACGGGGGTATAATACGCCTCCGTCCTAACCACTTGTGAGCTTATAACCCATGCCTGATGCCCCGCGCAAGTACCACATGATTAACGACGCCCAATTGCAGGCGGCCAAGAAACACTGGCCGCAAGTGACTGATAAGACCTGGGTGCTGGTGCTCAAGCGCAGCGAGGAGCCGCTGGTGCTCAACAAGCCGCCGCATCGCGGCATCGGCTTTGTGTCGCTGCAAGTGCCGCCCGAGAACACCGAAGGCATGGCTTACCGCCGCGATATTGATGTGCTGATCCTAATTGCTGGTGAGACGACGTTGGAACACTAAGCTGCGACCATGACCGACCCTGCCGTAACCGAAACCCCAGTGACTGAAACGCCCGCGCCCGCCCCGGCGGCCGAGCCCAAGCCCCCCTACTATCCCGAAAGCGCCATGGCGATTGTGGCCCACCCCGACGACATTGAGTTCGGCTGCTCGGGCACGCTTGCGCTGTGGGCCAAGCACGGCGCGCGCATCTCGCTGGTGCTGGTCACCAGCGGCGATGTGGGCATCGCCCGCGAAGACATCACCCGCCAGGAGGCCGCCGCGCTGCGCGAGGGCGAGGCCCAGGCCGCCGCCCAAGTGATCGGCGCGGCCGAAATTCGCTTCCTGCGCGAGCCGGACGGCATGGTGCAGGCCACCATGGAACTGCGCAAGACGCTGGTGCGCGAAATCCGCCGCTTCCGGCCGGAAGTGGTGATCACCGGCGACCCGACGGTGGTGTGGGCTGGTGACAGCTACATCAACCACCCCGACCACCGCGCGGTGGCGCTGGCGACGGTGGACGCGATCTTCCCGGCCGCCGGACAGCCGCACCTGTTTGCCGAGTTGGCGACTGAGGGGCTGGTGGCCCACAAGCCGCGCAAAGTCTACGTAACCAACTGGCGCGAGGGCGACACCTGGGTGGCGATTGACGAGACGATTGACACCAAGGTGGCGGCGCTGAAGTGCCACGCGAGCCAGATGGGCAGTTGGGATGTCGAGAAGAACATCAAGCAGTGGGCGGCTGACCGCGCCAAGGATCACGGCATGGAGTACGCCGAGATCTACCGCGTGGTGACGCTGGAGAGCGACGAGGACTGGGCGAAGTATCAGGGCACGAACTCAAACCGGGGGTAGGCCGGGGTGCTCAATCCGCCACTTGAAATGGACGCCGCCGGGTCAACTGATCCGGCGGCGTCTTTTATTTAATCGGCTGGAGGCGTGCGACCTTAAGGTGGCAGCTACGCTGCCGGCTTGCGCTCGTAGCGGCGCTTGACAGCCGGAATCAGGTAGTCGCCAAACGCTCGCTGCACATCGTAGTCCGGCTGCCAGCCCCAGTCGGTGCGGGCCGCGCTGTCGTCAATGTCGGCCGGCCAGCTATCCACGATGGCCTGACGCTTGGTGTCTGGCTCGAACGTCACCGCCGCCTGCGGGAAGGCCTGCTCCACCAGCCCATAAATCTCGCCGGCCGAGAGCGAAAAGCTAGTCACGTTGTAGACCAGGCGCGTGAGGCGATCGCGCGGGGCGGCGCTGAGCATCAGCAGCGACTTGACGGCGTCGGCCATCACCATGAAAGGCAGGCGCGTGTCCTCGCGCACAAAGCAGGCGTAAGGCTCGCCGCGCGCGGCGGCGTGCAGCATCTCTGGCCCGTAGTCGCTGGTGCCGCCGGTTGGCAGCGTCTCGGCGCTGATCAGGCCGGGGAAGCGCAGGCAGCGAAAGTCTACCTTGGCCGTGTCGGGCTCCACTGCCAGCTGCCGATAGTGGCGGGCGTAGTAGCGGCCCAGGTGCTCGCAGTACAGCTTGTTGCAGCCGTACATCGTGGTCGGGTAGCCCCAGGCGTCTTCCGGCACGCAGCCGGAGGCGTTCTTGGCGGCCAGATCGGGCAGGCCGTAAGCCGCAATTGAGCTGGGGTAGAGGAACTGCACCGCGCGGCCCTGCCAGTGGCTCTGCTCCACCGCCAGCCGCAGCAGGTTGAGCGTGCCCTCCACGTTGACGCGGTGGGCGGCTTCGGGCGTGAACTCGGCCCGGGTCGAGAGCAGCGAGGCCAGGTGGAAAATCTCGCGGATCTCGAACTCGCTCACCAGCCGGCCCAGCAGCATGGTGTCGAGGATGTCGCCCTGGATAAAGCGGTCGCACAGCGGCAGCAGCGCCGGGTCGAGCGGCTGCAGGTCCATCGCCACCACCGCCACGCGCTGGCTGCGCGCCAGGTGCGAAATCAGCCCATGCCCGACCTCGCCGTTCGCCCCTGTGACCAACACCACTTCTTTACGCATTGTCCGGCCCTCGCAGTCGCTAAGGTGTAACTGGGTTAATTGTGACCGCAAACGGGTGAGAGGGCAACTGGGGACTCGGGGGAGGGAGTATTTCAGTTTGGGGGCAAAAACCCCCGGCCCCGCGGGGTCAGCGCTAGGCTCTGGGTTAGGCTCATCCGCGCGCTCGTCCGCGCGCCTCGCCGCCGGGGTCATTGACTGACCGGCGCGCCGATCCCTGCCGCCAGCGGGTTTACACGCTCATTCGGGCCGCAGCCGTTTTGGGTCAGCCAGAAATTTTTACCAGGGGTAG
>JBBRZY010000802.1:0-2583 GCA_038252885.1 Anaerolineales bacterium
ATCGTTCAGCCACAGCGCGCCCTCGTCCACGGCTGTCACGCGCCCGGTGACTTCTACCAGCGCGCCCTCTGTACTTTCGCCCATTTGCCCACTCGTCACCGCCACCGGCAGCGCGGGCGCGAGGTCGTCCGCCGGGCCGGGGTGCACATGCCAGCCATTGCGCACATACAACTGCAACTCGCCGCTGCGATGCCGCAAGTAGCCCAGCACTTGCAGCGTCTGGCCGAGCGCCAATGGCGGCCAGTCGTCGCGGCCGAGGTAGACGGTCAGGCCGCCAGTCAAGTCACCTATATGGACGGTGCGCGGGCTGTAGGTGTTGGGCAGCACGCTCACGCGCCCGATGGCCGTGATCCACGCGCCATCCGGCCAGGTGCGAAACTCGGCGAGGGAACCGGTACCACTTTGCGGCAGTGGGACGGCCTGGTTGGGTAGGCCGGGTGTGGGTAAACCACGCTCGGACCACGCGCCTCCGTCGGGCACGCGCGCCAGGCTGAACTGCGCGGCGGGCGCTTTGGCGTAGCTGACTGAGTCGGCCACGCTGTCGTCGGGCCGCAACAGACGGGCGGTGTCGCCGTCGTCGTTCAGCCCCACGCCGGTGACGGTTTGCGCGAAGACCAGGAAGCCGCCCGGGCCGATGACGGTGCCGGGCGGCAGGGCGTAGGGGCTGGTGCCGCCGGGGATGTCATCGAGCTGCCAGCCGCTGAGATCAATGGCCGCGCCGGTGGGGTTATACAGCTCGATAAATTCTGCGCCGCGCGGCTGGAGCTCGTTGAGCAGCACGCCATCCACGATTGGGCTGCTGGTGGTGGGCGTGCGGCTGGGCGTGGCGCTGCTCGTGGGCGTGCGAGTGGGCGTAGGCGTGAAGGTCGCGGTGGTGGTGGCGGTGTCGTTGGGCGGCGGCAACTGGCCGGTGAAGTTGGCCGCGCCGGGCGAGGCCGCTAGTTGTGTGAAGTCGAGGCCGTCCACGCCGCTGTCGGTGCCGTTTGGGAAGCGCGCCACGGCTTCATCGAATTGGTCAGTGGCGTCGCCGCTGGGCGCGCCGTCGCCGCCCAACTGCGCCTGATCGATCACCTGCCCGTCGCCGTCTTTGAGCACGATCAGAATGGTGTTGTTCAGGCTGCCGGGGCTGGGGTTGCCCAGCACCAGGTAGGCGCCGGCCGCGGTGGATTGCGGGCTGCCCGGCCCGGCGTAGCGCGCCACGGCAAATGCGCCGCCCGCGCCCAGCCCGCCGCTGGTGGGGCTGCTGTCGGTCAACTCAATCGTCCAGCCGGTCAGGTCAAGCCCGGCGGTCTTGATATACAACTCCACGAACTCGTCTGAGTCGGTGATGGCCCCCGCGCCCGCCGCGCCACTGAAGCCGCTGCTGCTCCAATCGGTCTGCGGGTCGGTGACGACCTCGTTGATGACGACGCTGCCGGGCGCGGCGGCCATGCGGTGGCTGCGCCGTGCGTCGTCCGCCGGCCGGGGGGCAACCAACAGCTCGCCCGGGTCGTAGCGCGTGAGCGAGGCGATGGGGAATGGCGTGGGTGAAGGGTAGCCATCCACTGGGGCGGCCAGCGCGGCCGGGCGCAGCGGCAGCAGGCTGAGGCCGAGCGTGACGGCGAGGAGCACCGAAAAGCCGGCCGAGGCGCGCGCGGGGGAGCGATGAGGCGGCATGTGAGACTCGCGGGTCTTCAAGTCAATCAGGGTCGGCGGCATAGTATAGGCAATCTGTTTGGAATTGCGAGTCAGCTAAGATTGCCGGCTTTTGTGGTTAAATGCGGTGCTTTTCGGTTGTGTGGTTCGAGAAATGGGTATTTACAATTGTTTTAGAACATTGGCTGGGCTCATGGAAATACGATGAAAACGACACCAATGGAGCAGGCTGAAAAAATAATCCGCGCCAATCAGGGCGTTATCCGGGCAGCCGAGGCTCAAAAACAGGGCATCCCTTTCACAATCCTACAGCGGATGGAGCAGGCAGAGGTTTTGGTAAAGGAGGCCCGAGGGCTGTATCGGCTAACTGACTTGCTCCCTTTAGTAAATCCGGATTTGACCATTGTAGTTTCACAAACACCGCAGGCCGTCATCTGCTTGATTTCGGCGCTGTACGTCCACGAACTGACCACGCAAATCCCCTACCAGGTTGATTTGGCGCTGCCTCGCGGGCACAAGAAGCCACGCATTGATTACCCGCCGACTGGCTACACCTGGCTGCGTGAGCCGGCCTATTCCGCTGGTATAGAGGTGCATATGATTGACGGCGTGCCGGTCAATATCTATTCGGCCGAAAAAACCGTTGCTGATTGCTTCAAGTTTCGGAACAAGGTCGGCGAAAACATCGCGGTTGAGGCGCTAAAGGACTACCTGCGCCGGCCACAGTTTGAGATGGACAAGCTTGTGGACATGGCACGCATCAATCGCGTCTATAAAATAATGCTCCCTTATATCCAGAGCTTGAGCGCCTACGCTTATGAGATTCGGTAGATAGCACGGCAGCTCGCTAGTTCAATCACTGCTTTTGGTTGACAGCGAGCCTCGGGCGTTCTGTCGAACGCCCCTGCGTTTCAAAAGCGGCTGGCTGGCCGGGCTGGTGGCCGAGGC
>JBBRZY010000803.1:0-2566 GCA_038252885.1 Anaerolineales bacterium
AACCCATTCGGCCAAACTAAGTCACCTCATTATATGTTGCCTGCCCCGATTGTCAAATGAAAGAACGGACAGAGCGCTTCACAAGTATCCGTCCGTCAACTCGACAAGTTTTGTCATTTCGATTAAACTGTTCCGCGCGCTACCCGCTAACCCAAATTGTGCACCCGCCTCAACTGCCGGCCCCGGCCAACTGGTCGCCACCGGCTCACCAACCACTTTCCCGACACGACCGCCGCGTAACCTGGCATTGTTCGATAGGCTCCACGCCACCCTGCACCTGCGGCCGACCAGCACTCCCTTTAACCGCATCCACCTAAGCCAACGCCCACCTCAGACCATGACTGACGACACCCAACCTGCTTACCGTAATCCCAAACTGTCAACCGCCGCGCGCGTGGCCGACCTGCTGGCCCGCATGACGCTGGAAGAGAAAGTCGCCCAGCTCGGCTCGTTCTGGGTCAACGACATCGTCGAAGGGGTCACCTTTTCGCCCGAGAAGGCGCGCGCCATGATGCCGCACGGTATCGGCCAGGCCGCCCGCTCGGCCGGCTTCGCCAACCTGCTGCCCGATCAGGTGGCGGCCGTGGTGGTCGCCACCCAGGCCGGGGCGGCGCAGGACACCCGCCAGGGCATCCCGGTCATGATCCACGACGAGAGCTGCAGCGGCTTCATGGCGCGCGGGGCCGACGTCTTCCCGCAGAGCATTGGCCTGGCCAGCACCTGGGAGCCAGAGCTGGCCGAAGCCGAGACGACCATCATTCGCGCCCAGATGCGGTCGGTTGGCTCGCACCAGGGGCTGGCCCCCATGCTCGACATCAGCCGCGACCCGCGCTGGGGCCGGCTGGAAGAAGGCTACGGCGAAGACCCCTATTTGGTGGCCGCCATGGGCGTGGCCTATGTGCGCGGCCTGCAAGGGCCAGACCTGAGCCAGGGGGTGGCCGCCACCGGCAAGCACTTCGGCGCGCACGGCATCCCCGAGGCTGGGTTGAACTGGGCCCCGGTGAAGGTTGGCGCGCGCGAACTGCGTGAGGTCTACCTGCACCCGTTTGAGGCGGTGGTGCGCGAGGCTGGCCTGGCGACCATTATGAACGCCTACCACGAGCTCGATGGCATCCCCTGCGGCGCGTCGCACGAGCTGCTGACCGACATTCTGCGCACCGAGTGGGGCTTCGACGGCATCGTCACCTCCGACTACGACACGCTGCCCCGGCTATGGAACTACCACTTCATTGCCCACGACAAGAGCGAAGCGGCCAAGATGGCGCTCGAAGCCGGGCTGGATGTGGAGTTGTCGCACGCCGATGTGTACGCCCAGCCGCTGATTGACGCGGTCAATGCGGGCCAGGTGGCCATGGCGGTGCTCGATTTATCGGTCGGGCGCGTGCTGTCCATGAAATTTCGCCTGGGCCTGTTCGATTCGGCCACGGGCCAGTTGGGGCAGGTGAGCGAGGTGTTCAAGCAGCCCGCCCACCGCGCGCTGGCCCGCACCATCGCGCAGAAGTCGCTGGTGCTGCTCAAGAACGCCGGCGCGCTCCTGCCCCTTAGCCCAGACCTGGCCTCCATCGCCGTCATCGGCCCCAACGCCGACGAGGTGCGCAGCATGGTGGGCGACTACTCCTACGCCGCCGTGGGCGACAACTTTGATGGCGGCCATAAGAAGCCCGGCCAGCCTACCGTCATGTTCGACAAGACCCCGCCCATGCTCTCGATCCTGGCGGCGATCAAGCAGACCGTCAGCGCCGGCACGGTGGTGCGCTACGCCGAAGGCTGCGACTACCGCCAGCCCGGCCGGGACGGCTTCGCGGCGGCGGTTGAGGCGGCCCAAGCCTCGACCGTGGCCGTGCTGGTGGTTGGCGGCCGCTCGGGCCAACTGCAAGAGAACACCGGCGGCGAGTGCAACGACCGGGCCGAGCTTGACCTGCCCGGCGAACAGAACGAACTGGTGCAGGCCATCCTCGACACCGGTACGCCGGTGGTGCTGGTGATTGTGGACGGCCGCCCGGCCTCGATCCCGGCGCTGGCCGCGCAGGTGCCGGCCATCTTGCAGGCCTGGCTGCCCGGCGAAGAAGGCGGCCCGGCGGTGGCCGAGGCCCTGTTTGGCGTCATCAACCCGGGCGGCAAGCTGCCGGTGACCATCGCCCGCTCGGTGGGGCAGGTGCCGATCTACTACAGTCGCAAGCCGTCCGGGCGCTCGTACCCCTACGACGGTTATGTGGAAGAAAGCCATCTGCCGCTGTGGGCGTTCGGCCACGGCCTGAGCTACACCCAGTTCGAGTACAGCGACCTGGCGATCTCCCCGGCCGAGGTCGCGCCGGAGGGCGAGGTGGTGATCGCGGTGACGGTTAAGAACACTGGCGCGCGCGCGGGCGACGAAGTGGTGCAGCTCTATCTGCACGACCTGGTCGGCACCGTCACCCGGCCGGTGAAGGAGCTGAAGGGCTTCAAGCGCGTGACGCTGGAGGCGGGGCAGTCGGCGCGCGTGACCTTTAACGTGCCGGTAGCGCTGACCGCCTTCTACGACCGGGCCATGCGCTATGTGGTCGAGCCGGGTGAGTTTGAGGTGCTG
>JBBRZY010000804.1:0-2558 GCA_038252885.1 Anaerolineales bacterium
AGTATTGGCGCTTGTAAGTGTAATAGCAAACGAGTGCGATAACGCATAACGCTAGGCTGGGTAGAGGGGTATAGAGGCAATACGGTTTAGTTAGCGCCAGACGACTGCGGGTAAAGGGGAATAAGGGGCATAAAGGGGGGATGCTGCGCTAGGGACTCGGGGGACCCGGAAAGGCCTACGCTAGGATGCTATCTAAACCGTATTGGGCATAGAGGGGACTCAAGGGACTCGGGGGACCTGGGAACGGAGGCCACGCGCGCATGTTGGTTAAACCGATTTGAGCAGTAATGTTTTTGACGAAAGGAGTTGACCATGACCACCGCCGCGATTAACTCCAGCGCACCGGCTGACCCCGCGCCGGCGCTGGTGACGTTCTTCAAGAGCCTGTCGGATGTGCACCGCTTGCAGGTGGCCGGTCGCCTGGCCGCCGGCAACCAGACGGTGGCGCAGTTGGCCGAGGCGCTGGGCGAACCGCCGGCGGCGATTCGCAAGCACCTGGACGCGCTGGCGGCGGCGGGGTTGGTGGCCGGGCCGGTCGATGCGGCGCAGCGCTACCGCCTGTGCCGCGACCACATTCACGCGCTGGCGGCGCAGGTGCTGACGCGCCCGCCCGTGGCCGTGCCGGAGACCGACGATGAGTTTGCGGCTAAGGTGCTGCGCGACTTCTTGACGCCAGAAGGCACGTTCCGCGAGCTGCCGGCGCAGGAAAAGAAGTTTCTGGTGCTGGTGCGGCAGGCCGGGCAGGTCTTCGAGTTGGGCAGACGTTACAGCGAGAAGGAAGTCAACGACGCGCTGCGGCGGCTGCACCCCGACACGGCCACGCTGCGCCGCGCGCTGATTGACCACCAGTGGATGCAGCGCGAAGCCGACGGCGCGACCTACTGGCGGAGCGACTCGTAATTTCCCCCGCTTCATCTATACTCGCCGCCGTCCGCGTCCGGCATCGCGCTGGGCGCGACCAAAGTTGTTCTGACACAACTCGCGGTGGCAGTGCTGGCTCAGGAGAAGAAGCATGATTCCTTCAATGACGCTTGTCGCGCGCGCCCGGCGGGTGGCGGGGTGCCTGCTGTCGGCCGGGGCGGGCCTGGCGGTGGTGGGGCTGCTGCTGGCGCTGGCCGGTGGACGCTCGGCGCACGCGGCCGGCGCGAGCATCATCATCGTCAATCCGGGTGGTTCGATTCAAGCGGCGATCAACGGCGCCAACCCGAACGACACGATTCAAATTAATGCCGGCACTTATACCGAGAGCCTGACGCTCAGCAAGACCGTCAACCTGATCGGCGCAGACCCGGCCACGACTATCATTCAGGCCGCGCCCGGCCAGCGCGTCATCACCGTCACCGGCGCGGCGGTGAACAGCAGTGTGCTCATCGCGGGCCTGACCTTCCAGGGCGGCGATGTGGATGGCGGCACGTTCTGCGACCTCAACTGCGGCGGCGGCATGCTGATCACCAAGACCGCCCAGCCGCTGCTGCAAAATGTGACCTTTCGCAACAACGCCGCCTGGCAGGGCGGCGGGCTGTTCGCGGCCAACAACCTGACCATCACCGGCGGGCTGTTCACCAACAACACGTCACTGAATTTTGGGGGCGGGCTGTACATTCCCTACATCGATCCTTTGCCGGAGTTTCAGGTCGTGCTTAGCCAGACCCAATTCGTCAGCAATACGGCCGGCAGTTGGGCCGGCGGAGCCTTCGTGTTTGGCACGGCCATCGTCACCAACGGGTTGTTTGAGCGCAATCACTGCACCGGCATCTGTTTCGGCGGGGGGATGGTCAGCCGCTTCTCTCAGGTGTCTGATACCAACGTAGTCAGCAATACGGCCGGCGGCGGCGGCGGCGGGATGTACAGCACGATCGTGGCGCACATCACGGGTGGCGTGTTTCGAGGCAATAGCACGTTTGGCGACGGCGGTGGGCTGAATGCGCGCACCTTGGTGTTGATCACCGGCACGCAGTTCATCAGCAACACGTCCGAGACGGGCGGCGGGGGGCTGTATACCAGTCTCGGCGATCTGGGCACGCTGAACACCGTGACGGGCGCGTATTTTGAGCGCAACATCTGCACCTTTAACAATTGCACCGGCGGCGGGATGATGGCGGTCGACGGCGCCATGCTGGCCGTGAGCGGCACCGACTTCGTCAGCAATACCAGCCGCGGGTCGGGCGGGGGCCTGTATTCCGGGCTGGCCCTGACACTGACCGAAGCGTTGTTCCAAGGCAACACCTGCACTGGTTCGGGCTGCGGGGGCGGCGGCTTTTATGTCGTGAACAGTGCCCAGGTGAGCGACCTCGTGGCGCGTAACAACAGTGCCCAACTCGGCGGCGGCGGGGCGTACTTCTTGAGCCCGTCGGAGGTGACCAGCGCCGTGTTCCAAGACAACGCCTGTGGCGGCGCCACCTGCACCGGCGGTGGCGTGCGTGCCGAAAACACGCTGGTCCTCACCGATACGCTCTTCATCCACACCACCAGCCTGGGGGCCGGCGGCGGGCTGGCGCAAGTGGGGGCCGGCGACTTGCGGGTGGTGAATGGGCTGTTCGCGCGCAATGTGGCCGGCG
>JBBRZY010000805.1:0-2541 GCA_038252885.1 Anaerolineales bacterium
GCCACGCTCGAGTATCTTCAACATCGCAATCACGCTGCCTATCGATCTCATCGCAAGCGCACGCTCAAGCAGTATCGGCAGCGCTCAAAGTCTAAAAGGCCGGAAGTCTCGTAGTACCTGTAAGTCTCGTTGTACTACTAGCGCAGCATCCCCTGAGTCCCCCTCCCCCGCGTTGCCTTTTTCCATCAGGCCGCTATAATCGCCGCTCATGCCTACCTACTTCATCCTCATCGACGGTCTGCGACCAGACGTTGTCAACGCGCACTGCCCGAACCTCGCCGCCTTGTACGCGCGCGGCGCCTCCACCCTGGCCGCCCGCAGCGTGATGCCCAGCATCACCCTGCCCTGCCACACCTCCATCTTTCACAGCGTGCCGCCCCAACGGCATGGGGTGACGGTTAACACCTTCACCCCGTTTGCGCGGCCCCTGCCGGGGTTGATCGACGTGGCCAAGGCGGCCGGCAAACGCTGCGGCTTCTTCTATAACTGGGAGCAACTGCGCGACATCAACAAGCCCGGCAGCCTGTACCAGAGCGTCTTCATTGACAACGTCGAGACCCCGAGCGGCGACGACGAGATGTGCGCTGTGACCGTGCCGATCCTGGCGGCCGACCCGCTCGACTTCGCCTTCATCTATTACGGCACCACCGACACCACGGGCCACAACTTCGGCTGGCTCAGCCCCGAGTACCTGGCACAGTGCACCCGGGTCGACAAGCTGGTGGCGCGCATCGTCGCCACCCTGCCGGCCGACGGCCACGTGCTGGTGCAGTCAGACCACGGCGGGCACGACCGCACCCACGGCACCGACCACGACGACGACATGCTCATCCCGTGGGGCTTCGCCGGGCCGCGTGTCAAGCCGGGCTTAAAACTCACCCAGCCGGTCAGCCTGCTCGACACCGCGCCCACCCTGGCCCACCTGATCGGCCTGACGCCCGACCCGCACTGGGAAGGCCGCGTCGTCAGCGAAGCCTTCATCTAAGTGCTCAGCCCGCTCTTCGCCCAGCCCAAGCCCGTCATCGCCATGATCCACGTCGCGGCGTTGCCGGGCACGCCCGCCAACACGCTCAGCGTGGCCGCCATTGTGGCGCTGGCGGCGGAAGAGGCGCGGCTGTACCGCGCCGCCGGCGTGGACGGCCTGGCCATCGAGAACATGCACGACCTGCCCTACCTGCGCGGCGGCGTTGGCCCGGAGATCGTGGCCGCTCTGACGCTGGTGGGGCAGGCGGTGCAGGCCGAGAGCGGGCTGCCGGTGGGCATTCAGGTGCTGGCCGGGGCCAACCTGGAAGCGATGGCCGTGGCCCATGCCGCCGCGCTCGACTTCATCCGCGCCGAGGGCTACGTGTTCGCGCACGTGGCCGACGAAGGGCTGATCGAGTCGTCCGCCGCCAAGCTGCTGCGCTACCGCAAGCTGATCGGGGCCGAGCGCGTGCAGGTGTGGACCGATGTGAAGAAGAAGCATTCGGCCCACGCCATCACCGCCGATGTGAGCTTGGGGCTCACAGCCGAGGCGGCCGAGTTTATGCGCGCCGACGCCGTGATCGTCACCGGCAACGTCACCGGCGAGCCGTGCCGCCCAGAAGATGTGGCCGAGGCGCGCGCCCACACCCACCTGCCCATCGTGCTGGGCTCGGGCGTCACCACCACCAACCTGCCGAGCTTCTACCCCACCGCCGACGCCTTCATCGTCGGCACGCACTTTAAGGTCGCTGGCCGCTGGGATCAGACCGTGGACACGCGCCGCGTGGACAGCTTCGTGGCGCAACTGGCCGCGCTGCGCTCTGGCTGAGCCGCCTACTTTGCCTGTGAGTAGTCCTTAACTCCTGTTGACCGACCGCCTCACCCCCCGTATCATCAAAACATAGCTCGATAAACCAAAAACAAACCTGATCGTCGGGCAGTTTTTGTTGACACACCCACTTTGCAACCCTACTATTTTTTCAGGCCGCCCATTGAGACGGCCGCATAGTTTTACCTCTCTGAGGAGGGTGCATCGGCTGATCGGGGCCGACCCACGTCTGGCGCGCAAAATCTGCCTTCCGCTTCCACAAGACGCGATGAACCGTGGGCCTAATTTGGTCGCTTGCTGGGGACACCCAGCAGGGCTCACGGGGAGCGAATAGCGAAACCGGCTGCAGGCCGGTTTTTTTGTTACCTGCTCGACCCAACACTCGCCCACACCGTATCCGCGCAGCACTGAGCTTGAGGAGACCTGACACATGAACACGACCGACAACAGCAACGAAAACAGCACCAACGACAACACCGGCTTCATCTGGAGCGGCCGCCTGTCCGTCGCCGTCGGCTTCATCCTGGCGCTGGCCCTCGCCGCCGCCAAGTTCGCCCCGCTGCTGGCCGGCCCGCTCGAGTGGCAGGGTCACTAAGCACTACCTTCAACCTAACCGACACCCTAACCTAAAGGACACACTCACATGAACACGAACGACAACAGCAACGAAAACCGCACCTGCGACAACACCGGGTTGAGCGGGGGCGGCCGACTGTCGGTCGCCGTAGGCTTAATCATGGCGCGGGGGC
>JBBRZY010000806.1:0-2537 GCA_038252885.1 Anaerolineales bacterium
AGCGCAGCAGGGTGGACTTGCCGGAGCCGGACAGGCCGATGACGACCAAAAACTCGCCGGCAGCGACGCTAAAGCTGACGTCGTTGAGGGCGACCGTGCCGTTGGGATAGACCTTGTGCAGATGTTGAACTTCCAGCACGCGCACCTCCGGCGGGGCGGGCCGAGGGGGCGCGCGAACCGCAGTCCGCGCGCCCCCCGGTAGCTTGATCGGCTGAATGAACTAGCGAACGAGCGAGGCGACGTCGATGCCCGACGCCGCCAGCAGGACGCGGAAGTCGTCGAAGAACGTGTCGTCCTGGGCGCGCAGGCCGTCAACCGAGTAGAGCGTCTTGAGCGCGGCCGCGCCCTCTTCGCTCTTGGAGACCTTGTCCAGCCCGGCGGCGAGTACATCGCGCAGCTCGGCCGGCACGTCGTAGGCAAAACCGACGGTGTCGTTCGGAATGATGTTTTCGGTCTGGTAGACCACCACGACCTTGTCATTCACATCTGGCAAGTCGGTTTGGATGGCGGAGTTGGTGCGGGCGTCCACGAAGGTGGCGCCAAAGTCGCAGATGCCGCCAGCGTACACGGCGCGCACGACGGTCGGGTGGCCCTGCACGAACGCGGCGGCGGGGGTCTTCACGCCCTCCTGCGCCAGGAGCGAGGCGGGGATGACGTAGCCGGAGGCCGACAGCGGGTCGGTCCAGCAGGGCTTCTTGCCGGCAAATTGCTGGAGGGCGTCGAGCGTGGTGCCGGGGGTGAAGACCGTGCTCGAGCCGATGAACTGGGTGGCATAGTGATCATTGCCATTACGCAGGGTGATGAAAGCCAGGTCGGCGCACGGCACGTCATTGCCGGCGGCGTCCTTAGCCATGGTCTGCTGCGCGATGAGGTAGGCGAAGGGCGGCAGCCAACCAATTTGGCCGTTGCCGGAGCACATGGCCTGGATCATGGCCTGGTAGTTGGTGGGCACGACGGCTTGAATGGTCAGGCCGGTCTCGGCCGACAGCAGCTCGGCGATGGTGTTGCCGCTGGCGATGAGGGTGTCGCTGGTGGCCGAGGGCGCGATGGCCATGATGATCGGCCGCTCGGGCGAGCCCAGCGGAATGGCGGTCGGCTCAGGCACGGCGGTGTCGGTGGGGGCCGGCGGCGCGGTCGGGGGCACGTCGGTCGGGGCCGTGGTTGGCGCAACGGTGGCCGGGACGGTGGTGGGGGCCGGCGCATTGGTGGGGGCGACCGTGGCGGCGGGCGCGCAGGCGGCGGCCAAGAGCGCTACAACGGTCAGCGCAGCAAAGGTCAGGTAAGGCAGGCGGGTTTGGCGTTTCATAATAGGTCCCTTCTTCTCCTCTAACGATGAATTGTCCTAAGCAAATCCGAGGCTGAGTCTGACGCACTGGTCGGCGGGGTCGTTCACCTCACTTTCGTGGTTGGGATGCGTTGGCCCCGACTGGGGGCTTGGTGACACCTCAGTATCATAACCACAATTTTCGGCTTGATCAACCCCGGTTTGTCAGAGGGCCGGTGGTGATTTATCGTCGACAAGGCACAGCGGCGGCTAGCCACGGGCCGCGCCGGGTGGGGGCGGTGGTTGCGCTGGCCGCAAATGGTGTTAAGATCTAGTATGAACCGTCGCGAAACAGAGGTCTATGCCGCCGCCCAGCGCTTCGTCTGAACGACCGCTGCGGAGCAAACTGCGCGCCTGGCTGGCCGCCGCTGACCACCAACTCTTTCGACCGGCGGCCACGCTGCCGGTTGGGTTGCGCCGGCGCTCGCGGCTGTTGGCGGGGCTGCTGCTGGCGCTGTGCCTGCTGACCGGATTCGTGATCGGCGTTTCGTTGTTAGCCGGTCTCAAGGACGGCCCGCTGCCCGGCGTCTACCTGCCGGTGACGGTCATCGGCATTGCCACCATGGGATTGGCCTTCTACCTTAACCGGGCCGGCCACTATAGCGCGGCGGCCTGGCTGCTCGTAGCCATCAGCGTGGTGGGCGTATGGGCGGGCATCTTCCTCAATGGCACCGCTGTCGACCTCAGCATCACGCAGATTCAATACGTGCTGCTGGCGGTAATCCTGAGCAGCCTGCTGCTGCCAGCCCGGGCCACGGCCATATTGGTAGCGGCGCAACTGGGCGGGCTGCTGCTGCTGCCCACGCTATTGCCCGGCCTACCCGCACCGGCCTTTGCCAGCATGTTCATCTTTGTCAGCTTCTTCGCGCTGCTGATGGTGATGAGCGCCGGCATAAGCCAGGCCGCCCAGACCGACCTCGACCGGCAGACGCAGGCGAAGATGGAAAGTGAGGCGCGCTTTCGACTGCTCTTCAGCGCCTCGCCGGATGCAATATTGGTAGTAGACCCGCACGACCAGGCGAGGCCCTGGCCCATCGTGGACTGCAACGAGGCGGCGTGCGAGATGAACGGCTACACGCGCGCGGAGTTGGTGGGTCAATCGGTGGACATACTGAACGTGACGCCGAGCACGCCGGCCGAGCGCGCCGCCTACTTGGAGCGTGTGCGGGCGGCAGGCACGCTGCACCTGGAGGGGGTACATCGCCATAAGGAC
>JBBRZY010000807.1:0-2530 GCA_038252885.1 Anaerolineales bacterium
GGCGCCTCCGGGCAGCGCGCGCCGCCGACCAACAGCCAATCAGCATGGGCGCGGCGGTTGTTCAGATACGCCAGCAGCCGCGCCGTGTGCGCCCGCGTGTTCTCCCACGGCAGCCAGTAGGTGTACCACAGCCAGCCGGCCACAGCCGCCGCCGCGAAGAGCGCCACAAAAAAAAGGCGGCGCTTCAGCGCTGCCGCCTATTGCTGCGAACACTCAGCCCTCTGCCCTGCCTATGCCCCACCTTTTTCTTTTTCTCTTTCTCTTTCTTTGCTCTTGCTTTAGTCCTTCAGCCCCGCCCCACAATTGCCGCAGAACTTGAACTCGGCCGGCAAATTCTCAGCCCCGCAGTTGGCGCACACCACCTTCGGCACGCCCCAGAAGTACTCCGGGTGCTCGTCGGCGGCGTAGGCTTGCCGCAGTTGGTCATACGGCGGCGGCTGCTTAGCCGCGAACGCGCGCTCGGCCAGGTGCGTCTCCGGCGCGGTGTTGTGCACAGTCAGCCAGTCGCGCGCGTGCCCAATGGTAATGCCCCAAATGAAGTCGCGCCAGGTATTCAACTGCTGCTTGGTGTAGCGCGTGGCCTCCGGCAGCTTGCGGGTCAGCTTGGCGCACATGGCCGCCACGGCCGCGTCGAGCTCGGCGCGCGGCACCACCTGGTTCACCAGCCCCCATTCCAGCGCCTGGGCTGCCGGAATTTCTTCGTTCAGGAACAGGATTTCGCGCGCCCGCCGGTCGCCCACCACCAGCGGCAGGAACTGCGTGGCCCCGGCCGCCGCCACGCTGCCGTGGCTGGCCCCCACCTGCCGGATGTAGATGTCGTCCGCCGCGACGGCCAGGTCGCAGCTCAGGTTGAACTCGTTGCCGCCGCCCACCACGATGCCGTTCAGCCGCGCCACCGTCGGCTTGCCCAGATTGCGCAGCCGGTCATGGCACTCGATGAAGTCGGCCATCCACTTGTAGTAGTCGCGCGGCCGGTCGAGGAAGCGCTGCTGTTCTTTCAGGTCTGCGCCGGTGCAGAACGCCCGCTCGCCCGCGCCGGTCAGCACCAGCACCGCGATGGCGTCGTCGTAGCCCACGTCGCGCAACGCCAAGCTGATCTCGCGCAGCATCGGCCCGTTGACACAGTTGAGCACCGCCGGCCGGTTGAACGTGATCGTCGCCACGGAGCCCTGCTTGGCGTACACGATGTGCTCGAACCCAAACGACTCCACCGGCTGCCCGGAGTACATGCGATCGGTCATAAGCTCAGTTGCCTCCGCCCCTGCCTTTTCTCTTTCTCTTTCTTTTTCTCTTTCTTTCCGTCTGCCCTAAGCCTTCACCTCCGGCCCAGCCGCACTCGGTGGCGTTCCCAACGGCCCGGTCTGCCCCGGCATCGGCGGCGCGCTCACGGCCGGCGTCACCACCGCCCCCCCGTTCACTGGCCCGCTACTGGCCGCCGCCGGCGGGGTGTTATTCGCCCCCACCACCACGCTGCTGCTCGGCGCGCTCACCCCCGACCGCCGCTTGGGGCTGAGCAGTTGCATATTGACCGCCTGCACCCCATTCTCGCGCCCCTCGGCCTTGCTCAGCTCAAACTCAAAGATCATGCTCCGGCTCGGCAAGTCCTCCGGGTGCACCTCGCTGGGCAACTGCGAGTTGTGGAAGAACACGCTGTCATACGGCGACTCGGGCTGGCGCGGGTCGATCTTCCATAGCTCGGGCGTCACCTGCTTCAGATAGCGCAGGAAGCCATAGCCCTTGCCGGTGTGGTTGTAGCACATCCCGCGCACGCGCGAGCCGAACTCGCCCCAAGCGGGGCCACCGCGCCCGGTGGCGGTCGGCAGCAGATGCGGGATCAGGTAGCCCGACATATACAGGTCGGCCTCGCGCCGCAGGTCGTTCGAGACGTTCTCGAACGCCATCACCTCTACCCGGCAGCCCTTGTTTTGCAGCGCTCGCACCACCTGCACAAAGTCGCCGTCGCCGGTCGCCAGCAGCACCCGGTCGATGTTCTCCGATTGCAGCAGCGCGTCCACCGCCAGATCGAGGTCGGCGTTGGCCTTACCGAAGCGGTTGCCGGCCTCGTCGGTGTACCACTTGACGTTCTTTTGAATCACCTTGTAGCCGAAGTCGCGCAGCAGCGAGTAGAAGCCGTACTGCGCCTCGCGGTAAATGCCGTCGGTCTCGGCCCGGTCGGCGTCAAAGCTCACGTAGGCGTTCAGCCGCACCGGCTCGGCGTTGCCGCGGCAGGCGAACTCGCGCAGCACTTCGTAGCGCATGCCGTAGCCGCCGTTGCGCGTCAGGTTCGCTACATCTACATATACCCCTACCCGCGAATTTGGTCGTGTGCCAGTCATGTCGTCCTATACTTTCGTCGCGCTCGTTGTTGTAATTTATGTCGGCTCGCCCCCTGCCACCACTTTATACCCTTTATGCCTTTTGGGCCTGAGGCCTCGCTCCTACGGAAGCACCTCCGGCGGCAGCCCCTGTGGTGCGGGTGAGTCTTCCATGTGCTCGGCAAACAGCAGCGTCGCCCGCTGCTGCGGGGCCA
>JBBRZY010000808.1:0-2523 GCA_038252885.1 Anaerolineales bacterium
CCCGCCCGCGCCTTCGACGTGGCCGACCTGTTCACCGCCGGCCCCGTCTCCGAGGTCGCCGTCCCGGCCGAGGGCGGGGTGGCCCTAGATGAAAAGCTGCGTCAGGCCTACTTCTGGATCGTCAACCACGCCATCATCAGCCCGCACTATGACCTGGAATATCACTCCGGGCCGCACCAGAGCTACACCTTCGGCGACACCAAAACGCGCGTCAACCTGCCCTCCGGCCAAAGCTACTCCAGCTTCGTGCTGCTGCCGCTGCTCAACTTCGCCGTGCGGCGGCGCTGCGTGCTCGTCGGCGGGCCGGGGCGCGGCAAGACCGCCAGCGCCCTGCTCATGGGCGTGCTGGCCGGCTACTCGCTCACCGACGTGCGCCGCGCCATGCAGCACGGCCAGCCCCAAATGACCATCAGCGACCTGCTCGGCAATCCGCTGCCCGCCGACCTCGTCAGCGCCCACAGCATGGACGACATCCACATCGCCTGGCGCAAGTGGCTCGGCATGCGCGTCAAGATCATCGACGAGTACAACCGCATCCCCACCCGTACCCAGTCGGCGCTGCTGACCGTGCTGGCCGACAACTACGCCGAGCTGCTCGATCAGGTCTACGAATGCCCGCCCGCCGCCTGGTTCCTCACCGCCAACGACGATGCCGGCGGCGGCACCTATCAGGTAATCGAAGCGCTGCGCGACCGCATCGACATCGTCGTCAAGACGTTGCACTTTAACACCCGCTTCCTCAACGAGTTGCTCACGCGCGTCGAGGCTGGCCTCGACCCGGCCGAGATCGTCCCGGCCCAGATCATCTTCACCGAGGCCGAGATCAGCCGCATGAACGCCGAAATCCTGGCGATTGAGTTTCCCGCGCCGCTGCGCCGCCGCCTGGAGTTTTTCGCCAGCCAGTTCGAGTTCCTCGAGCCGGCCGGCGACCAGTTGGAGTACAAGACCAAAGACACCGCCAAGCTGGCTGGGGCCGATCAGCCTATGCTGGCCGCGCAGGAGACCGGCAAGGACCAGCTGAAAGACCTGGGCGCGCAGACCAAGAACGGCCTGTCGGTCCGGGCCCTGATGACAGTGCTGGTCTTCGCCAAGGCGCTCACTTATTTTCGCGGCCAGCGCACTGTGGACCTGGAAGACCTGCGCCAGATCATCCCGTTCGTGCTGCACGACAAGCTCCAGCCCGACCTCGACGCGCCCTTCTTTGAAGCCCCGGGCAACGCCGTCTTCCGCATTGACCGCATCGGCTGGCTGCGGCGGCTGTTCGACCTGTCATGCGCCGAGTACGATCAGCTCAACCTCGACCACGACGACCCGCTGGCTGAATTGGAAGCCGAGTTCGCGCTCGGCCTGGAGGGCGTGGACGAGGCCGCCACGCGCGGCCGGCTGGTCAAGATCGAGCGCGTGCTGGCCGACTGGGCCAAGGGCCGCAAGCTCTACGGCCACCTGTTCGACGACGTGCTCAAGCTCAAGTACCTCCACCAGCGCTACACCAACTACCTGCGCTGGCTCACGCTGCGTTAGCCGTCCCTCGCGCCGCCAATGACGACTGTCCTTCCCACTTCTCCGTTCGCCGCCGCCCTGCACGCGCGCCGCGCCCGCTACAACGCGTTGTTCGCGGACACGCGCCGTCTGCGCCCCAGCCTCGACGGCGAGGCCTTCGCCACGCACCTGCGCACCGTCGTCGGTCCCATCGTGGACCGCGCCGCCACCGCCCAACCCGTCTCGGCCGGCCCCCTGACCGACGCTTTGTACGAGCTCTCGCTCGATCTGCTGGCGCGCGAATTTCTCGGCCCGCGCTCGCGCTACCCTGCCATCGTCGCCGGCTGGCAGCGGCTGCTGCCCGCGCTGGTCGACCGCCTGGTCGAAGACCCGCGCCGCTTCGCTGGCGCGCTAACCAACGCGCTCTATCAACTCGCCACCACGCCCGGCGCGCGCGCCGACGCTTGGAGCGCTGAGGTCTTGGCGCTGGCCCCCCTCTGCCCCGACACCGCCAGCCTGTTGGCCGCCGCCCAGGTGGCCGCCTGGCGCGCTGGGCTGGCGCACTATCGCACCAGTGCCTTGCAGGTCTGCCGCCAACTGCCCCCGCGCCTGGCCCTGGCCGCGCTCGGCCTGAGCGACCCGGCCCGTAAGCCGCCTTCCGCCGCACAGCTTGAGGGCGCGTTGGCGCAGTTGCACGATGACCCCTGGCTCGACCCAGCCGAGGCGTTCGACGGCAAGAAAGTTGAGCGCCACCTGCAATTGGTGGCGCGGGTGGGCGCGTTCCGTGGCTTCGGCGGGCTATTCCTCTCGCCACCCAGCGTCACCTGCCCCGGCGGCCAATTCCTCGTGACCGATGGCGTGGGCCAATGGCTGCTGACCGCCGACCGCTATAACGCCACGCTGCACCGCGCCACCACGCCGCCCACCGGCCAAGAGGCCACGCAGCCGCCGTTCTACAAACTGGATCCGCGCGGCAAGGTCACGCGCGGCAAGCACAGCGCCACCTTCCCCGAGTTGGCCGGCAGCCAAAGTTCCGCCGCCGAC
>JBBRZY010000809.1:0-2520 GCA_038252885.1 Anaerolineales bacterium
TGCAGGAGCCGCACACCGAAGTGGCGTTGGGCGACGCGCGTGAAGTCGACCCGCAGGCCAATTTGGGCGACATGGTCACAGTCGAGTCCACGCCCAAAAACTTCGGCCGCATCGCCGCCCAGGCTGCCAAGCAGGTGATCTTGCAGCGCATCCGCGAGGCCGAGCGCGAGAGCCAGTACCAAGAATACGTCCAGCGTGAAGGCGACATCGTCAACGGCACCGTCCAATCGGTGTCGGCGCAGGGCGTCACCCTGGGGTTGGGCCGCACCGAGGCCACGCTGCCGCGCAACCAAATGGTGCCCGGCGAGCGCTACCACGCGCACGAGAAGGTGCGCGCCTACGTCCTCGAAGTCCGCAAGACCACCCGCGGGCCGCAAATCATCGTCTCGCGCTCGCACAAGAACATGCTGCGGCGCTTGCTCGAATACGAAGTGCCTGAAATCTACAACGGCGCGGTCGAGATCAAGTCCATCGCCCGTGAGCCCGGCCAGCGCTCGAAGGTGGCCGTGGCCGCCCTGCAAGACGGCGTGGACCCGGTCGGCGCGTGCGTCGGCATGCGTGGCGTTCGCATCCAGTCGATCGTGCGTGAGCTGAGCGACGAGAAGATTGACGTCATCGAGTGGAACCCCGATCAGGCGATCTTTATTGCCAAGGCGCTCAGCCCGGCGCGCGTGACGGCGGTCTACCTCGACGACGACCCGCTCTCGGGTCGCACCGCCATGGTGGTCGTGCCCGACGATCAGCTCAGCCTGGCCATCGGCCGTGAGGGCCAAAACGCCCGCCTGGCCGCCAAGTTGACCGGCTGGCGCATTGACATCAAGAGCCTGACCGAAGCCGCCACCGACGCCTTCCGCAAGCTGCGGGAGGTGGAAGATTACGCCGACACGGCCACCGCCAACACCGAGCAGGTAGGCGCGGCCGAGCTGGTGCTGGCCAAGAAGGCCGAAGGCAAGCCGGTGACGCCGGAAGAATATCAGCAGCTCGCCAAGCTGGTAGAGCTGGTTGAGAAGCGCGTGGCGCGCGGCCGGCAGGAGCAGCGGGCCGCCAAGGTGGAGAAGGTCGAAGCCATCAAGGCCACCATCCCCGCTGCCGCGCATCGCGTCACCCTGGCCGAGGCGAACTTGCCCGACCGGGTGCTGCGCGCCCTGACCGATGCCGACTTCAAGAACGTCGGCCAGGTCATGGAGCAATTGGCGCTCGACCAAGATCGCATCCTGGGCCTGGAAGGCTTTGGGCCGAAGATGTTGGATGAGCTCAAGACGGCCCTGGCGGCGGTGACGTTGCCGGAAGAGCCGGTGGCCGTGGTGGAGGCCGAACCCGCTGTCGCCGCCGCGCCCGCTGAGGCGGCCGTGGCTGAAGTGGCCGCCGCCGAAGGTGCGGCCCCCGTGGAAGTTGTTGACGGCGTGGCCGGTGAAGCCGTGGCCGTGCCGGTGGAAGGCGAAGTCGTCGAGGGCGCGGTGGAAGGCGCCGAAGAAGAAACTGAGGACGAGGCCGGCGACAAGGACGACGACAGCGACGACAAGAAGAAAGACAAGAAGAAGGGCAAGAAGAAGGGCGCCGTCGAAATCACCTTCGACGAAGACCTGGGCATGTTCATCACGCGCAAGAAGCGCAAGCCCGGCCGCGCCAAGGACGATCTGTTCGGCACCCTGGAAGAGGAATAGTCGCCGGCCAGCCGGCCGGCCCCACCCGTGAGCGACGAGGCCCGCACTCCACCGGCAACTGCCGCCCGCCTGCCAGCTAAAACTGGCCAGCCGGCGCGGCGCGTGCCCCAGCGCACGTGTGTAGGCTGCCGCACGGTGCAGCCCAAGCGCCAACTAGTGCGGCTGGTGCGCGGGCCGGAAGGCCCCGTGCAGGTAGACCCGACCGGCAAGGCGCCCGGGCGGGGGGCTTACCTGCACAACCGGCGTAGCTGCTGGCACAAAGCGCTGGCCGGGCACTCACTGGAACAGGCGCTGAAGGTAACTTTGACCGAGGATAATTTGGCTGGGCTGCGAGCCCGCGCCGAAGAGTACACAGATGACGACATTTGACGGCGGACACCGACCGCCGCCCTTTTCGATGAGGCGAAGAAGCCGCCCGCTGCGCATGTAAACCGCGGTGCGCGCACTCCGGCCCGGCTCGACCGCCTCATCAAGCGACTGCCCAAGTGGGCGCCGCAATAGGAGGTGGGTATGAGCGAGAACGCGCGCACAGTGGTAGAAGTGCCGAATGTGGTGACGGTGCGGCAGTTGGCCGACCTGGTGAAGGCTAGCCCGATTGAAATCATCCGCAAGCTGATGAGCAACGGGGTGATGGCGAATATCAACCAGCAGCTCGACTACGACACCGCCGCGATTGTTATTCAAGAACTCGGCTTCGAGGCCAAACCCGAAGCCGTCGTCGTCCCCGAAGGCGAAAAAGAAGACGCCGTGCTGGCCCCCGAGTGGCGGCGCATGATCGAGGCCGAGGCGGCCGACAGTTTGGTCACCCGCCCGCCGGTGGTCACCATCCTCGGCCACGTTGACCACGGTAAGACCA
>JBBRZY010000810.1:0-2508 GCA_038252885.1 Anaerolineales bacterium
CAGATGGGCGTCGGCGAAGTCTATATGCAGCGGATGGTCTACTATCTCGATGCCAACCAACCGCCGGGGATGATGGACCCCGGCCATGCGCTCTTTGACGACTTCGACGCGGTTGCCGATCGGGCCGTGGCCGAGGCCGAGCAAGTGGCCGCGGCATTGGGCGTGACCCTCAAGGCTTCCGGCGCGACTGACCCGCGCCACAGCTTAGAGGCGGCGCACCAGCCCGGCCCCCGCCCCTGGTCGGCTTGTCTGCGGCCGTGGACGACCGCCTACGTGACCGCCAACGGCAACTGCCTGCCGTGCTGCATCAGCCCGTTTGCCACCACCGATTATGACAGCCTGAAGCTGGGCAACCTCTTTGAGCACGATTTCAGCCACATCTGGAACGACGCCCGCTATCAGCAGTGGCGGGCTGACCTGCTCAGCGACCACCCCGCTGCGCCTTGCGCCGGGTGTGGGGTGCATTGGAGCTTGTAGGCTGTCGGGTATACGATCTGTCCGCCGGTGAACCCATAGGAGCTATGCCATGTCAGATGACCGACCCGCTTACCTGATTGCGCTCGAACCTATTGCCGCTGAAATTGTGGCATCGGCCGCCGCTGAAATTGACCGCACCGGACAATACCCGCGCGCCGCGCTGGATGCGTTGGCCCAGGCTGGACTGTTGGGGCTGGTGAGCGCCACCGACGTGGGTGGGTTGGGGCAGGGGCATCGGGCCGCCGCGCTGGTCATCGAGCGCCTGGCCCGCGATTGCGCCTCGACCGCCATGGTGGTCTGCATGCACTACGCCGCCGCCGCCGTCATCGAAGCCTACGGGCCGTGCGCGGTGCGCGAGGCGGTTGCTGCCGGGAAGCACGTCAGCACCCTGGCGTTTTCAGAAGCCGGCTCGCGCAGTCACTTTTGGGCGCCGGTCAGCACGGCGGCGGCGGTGGCCGGCAACGGCCATGTGCGGCTTGACGCCAAAAAGAGCTGGATCACCTCGGCTAACGAGGCCGACAGCTACGTTTGGTCCAGCCGGCCCATGACCGCTGAAGGGGCCAGCACCATCTGGCTGGTGCCGGCCACGGCCGCCGGCCTGCGCGTCACGGCTCCCTTCGAGGGGCTGGGCCTGCGCGGGAATGCCTCTAGCCCGGTGGCGGCCGAGAACGTCCTGGTCGAGTCGGCCGCCATGCTGGGGGCCGATGGCGGCGGCTTCGATATCATGATGGGTGTCGTCTTGCCGATCTTCCAATTGATGATTGCGGCTACCTCCATTGGCACCATGCAGGCCGCGACGGCCAAGGCCGCGGCCCATGTGGGCGGCACAACCTTTGAGTATATGAAGAGCACCCTGGCCGACCTGCCGACCATTCGCGCCTACGTGGCCCGCATGCAGCTTAAGACCGATATGGCTCAGGCCCTGCTGCTGGACACGATCGCCGCCATCGAAAGCGGCCGAGCCGATACGATGCTGCGCGTGCTGGAGGTCAAGGCCGGAGCGGGTGAAGCCGCGCTGGAAGTGACCGAGTTGGCCATGCGGGTCTGCGGCGGCGCGGCCTTTCGCAAGGATGTTGGGGTCGAACGCCACTTCCGCGACGCGCGCGCGGCCAGCGTGATGGCGCCCACGACCGATGTGCTGTACGATTTTATCGGCAAGGCCGTGTGCGGCCTGCCGCTCTTCTAGGAGACCTGGGACTGACCCTATGGGCGCTCAAGTTAACGAACTCATTCGGCTGCTGCGCGCGTCGCTGGACGAATCGCTGCGGGTGCTGGCGGTGTTGAGCGAAGCCGAGCTCGATGACCCGTCTGAACACCCCTGTGCCATGGGCGGCACGGTGCGCGACCTGCTCACCCACAATATTGATCACGAACGCATGCACGTGGGCCAGGTCTTCAGCGCGCGCTATAGCTTGCGCAAGATGCAAACCGGCGAAGTGGATCGGTTGACGGTTGACACCGTGCGCGCGCGCACCGAGTTGATTACGGCGCTCATCGGTTTGCCCGATGACGCCTTGGACAGCCAGAACGCCGCCGACCAATGGACCATCCGCGAGATGATCGAGCATACGATCTACTGGGAACGCCACTCGCTCGATGACCTGGCGCAGGGCAAGCTGGCCGGGCGCGTGCCACCGGCCACCAACCGGGCTGCGTTTAGTGTGGCGGACCCGATTGAAGGGCCGTTGGCGCAGCTCAGCGGCGACTAGGACGCGCGCCAGCCATGACCACGCTGAATCAAACCAGCCTGTCCGCAGCTCGGCCCACTTCACCGCCGCTCCAGTGGAAGTTGTGGATCTACACCAACTATGACTGCAACTTGCGCTGCAGCTATTGCGTGGCCAAATCCTCACCCAGCGCAGCGCGGCGCGCCATCAGCTTGGCCGATGTCTACCGGCTGGTCGATGAGGCCGTGGCCCTGCGCTTCGACCGGGTATTCTTCACCGGCGGCGAACCCTTCTTGCTCGACGATATCTACGACATGCTGGCGTATGCCTCGGCCCGGATCACCACGACTGTGCTGACCAATGC
>JBBRZY010000811.1:0-2506 GCA_038252885.1 Anaerolineales bacterium
CGCCACCAGCACCACGATCGGCTGCGCGCCCCGGCGCTGGGCCTCGCTGCCCAACAGGGCCGCCAGCTCGAATTCGCTCATCCCCGGCCGCACCGCCTGGGCCGCCGCGCCGATGGCCGCCGCCGACGCCTGGCCGCACGCCCGCAAGCGCTCACCGGCCTCGGGCGTCAACTGCGCCCGCGCCTGCGCCACCTCGGCCGACACATCCACCGCGCCCGGATACGCCCCGTCGGCCCCTAGTTTCAGCCCGGCCGTCAGCCGCGCCACGGCGGCCGATTGCTCGTACCAGGGCCCGGTCACAAAACTCCAGCCCTGCGCCGCCAACCCCTCCTCCTGTTCCAGGCGCGGCGTCTCGATGTTGTCCGCCAGGATGTACCGCCCGGCCGGCGTGATCAGCGCCGCCGCCGCGCCGGTGGTCGAGGCGGTGTTCACATACGACGCGGCGCCGCCCGTCACCCAGGCGAAGCTACTCACCCGCTGCAGCAGCAAGGCGTCCAGCCCGCGCGCGGCCAACAGGTCGTTGACTTGCGTGAGTTCGCTCATTGATGATGATAAACCTGCCAGCCCAGGTACTTGCCAAAGGCCTCGCCCACGCTGGCGGCGCTGCGCGACAGGTTGATCGAGGTGTGGTGCTCAAAGCCGTTCTCGCAGATGTAGGCTAATAACTTTTGCAGTTGCGGCACGCGCACCACGCCGTAGCCGCCGAAAGTCTTCATCGGGTCGTCGGTCACCTCGCCCTCGCCCACATAGGCCAGCATCTTGCCGTGAATGTCGTCGGTCGAGACGCGGCAGTAGGTGAACGGCGCGGCCTTCACGCGCCCGGCGATGGTGCCATAGGTGTTCTCTTTGCCCACCGTCCCGGCGATGATCTCTTGATATTCCATCACCGGAATGCCCTCGGCCGAGATCGTGCCGTCATTCAACACGCCTTTGGGCAAATTCGAGCAGTGGAAGATCACGCCCTTATCTGGGTCGTCGCCGTAGTTGTTGTTCCAGTCCACCAGCGCGCTGGGCAGGCCGGAGGCCAGCGTCAGGGCATACATGCCCACCACCCCGGCGATGTCGGTCTCGCAGGCGCTGGGCATCAGGTCGTTGCTCATCATGCTCATCAGCGTGCACGGCACCACGCCGTAATATTCCTCCATCGCCGTCCAGCACTGAATGGCCGTGGCCTTAAGCTCCAACTGGCTGGCCCAGGCGTCCACCACCGCGCCGAACTTCGCCATCTTGGCCAGCGCCTCGGGCGGCACCCCGCCGGTCGGCACATAGGCCAGCATCTGGTCATACTTGGCCTTGTAGCGCGGGTCGCTCTCCTGAACACGCGCCGCCCGCCCAAAGATTTCCGATAGGTCAATCGTCTCGACGGTGATGCCGGTCTGCTCCAGCAGCTTCTCGCTGTAGCGCACGGTGTTGAAGGCCGCCGGCCGGGCGCCGATGGCCCCCAGGCGGGCGTGGCGCAGCCCGCTTGTCACCCGGCAGGTGGCGGCGAACTGGCGCAGGTCTTGCCGGAAGGCCTCGCCTTCGGGGTTCATGGTATGCCCGCGCGTCAGCGTGAACGGAATGCCGTACTGGCGCAGGTTGTTGCAGGCCGACATTTTGCCGCAGAACGAGTCGCGCCGGTTGGCGAGCGTCATGTCGGTCGGGTCGTCGGGGAAGGCGTGCACCAGCACCGGCACGTTCAGCCCCGCCCAGCGCAGCACGTTGGCAATGGCGCGCTCGTCGCCGAAGTTGGGCAGCGTCACCAGCACGCCGTCAATCACATCGCGGTTGGCTTTGAACAGGTCGGCCAGTTTGTGGGCGTCGGCCAGGCTCTCGACGCTGCCGTAGGGGGTCGCGTCCAGATCAATCGCAATGGCGCGGATGCCCTCCGACTCGAGTACTTTCAGCATCGTCGCGCGTCCGGTGACGCACAGATGCTTGGGGAAAAAGCCGCGATTGCCGACGATCACGCCAAGGGTGGTGGGAGTCATATGGGTCCTCGTTGGGGGCAGGGATGGCTGCTCAGGTTGGGATGGTTCAGGTCACGCCATGCAAGTGTAGGCCGTTCGCTGAAATGGGCAAAAGTGGCGGGCGGCAGACTCCAGCGGCCTTGTGATAAACTGTCCTGGATGAGCTTCCGTTCTACCGCTAGAGGCTAAATCATGGACACAGTCCGCATCAGCATTGATTTGCCACGTGATGCCTTCTCCGCTTTACGACAAGACCCGGTGAATTTTGCCCGCGAAATGCGCCTGGCAGCCGCCGTCAAGTGGTATGAAAGCCAGCGCCTCTCGCAGGCCAGGGCCGCCGAAATCGCCGGAGTTTCACGGGCCGAGTTCTTGAATGCCTTGGGCCCATTAGGCGTTTCGCCGCTCCAATACTCAGCGGAAGAAGTAGTCCAGGAAATCATGCGTGACTGAGCGTTGGGTTCTCAACGCGTCACCCGTGATCTTGTTGGCGCGTATTGGTCACATGCCGCTGGTGGCGGCGCTGGCGGCCGAAGCGGTCTTGCCGGCGGCAGTTGCCA